>CP020815.1:287500-315000 GCA_002243705.1 Anoxybacillus flavithermus | reverse complement strand
GGCTGTAGTCGGTCCCAAGGGTTGGGCTGTTCGCCCATTAAAGCGGTACGCGAGCTGGGTTCAGAACGTCGTGAGACAGTTCGGTCCCTATCCGTCGCGGGCGTAGGAAATTTGAGAGGAGCTGTCCTTAGTACGAGAGGACCGGGATGGACGCACCGCTGGTGTACCAGTTGTCCCGCCAGGGGCACAGCTGGGTAGCTATGTGCGGAAGGGATAAGCGCTGAAAGCATCTAAGCGTGAAGCCCCCCTCAAGATGAGATTTCCCATCGCGTCAAGCGAGTAAGATCCCTTGAAGATGACAAGGTAGATAGGTCCGAGGTGGAAGCGTGGCGACACGTGCAGCTGACGGATACTAATCGATCGAGGACTTAACTAAACACACAAGAAAAGCGAAGAACGGTTCTTGACGTAGTCAAGAAAACATCCGACGGAGCCGAAAGCTTTTGACGAAGACGTGCGTGCACGTCGAACGGAAAAAGCGCAGGCGTAGGAGGATGTTAGTTCGAAGCTAGACATCACGAAAAGCGAAGGCGACTGTCCTGTTATCTAGTTTTGAAGGAATTATCCTTTACGCCGAAAGAGGCGAAACGAAAAAGCATTATTGCTCGGTGACGATGGCGGAGAGGTCACACCCGTTCCCATCCCGAACACGGAAGTTAAGCTCTCCAGCGCCGATGGTAGTTGGCGGGACACCGCCTGCGAGAGTAGGACGTTGCCGGGCATTATTATATTTGTTTTGTATTGCCGCGGGGTGGAGCACGAACGAATTCACCTCTGTGAGTTCACATCAGCGTACCGCTCGAATTACTACTTGAATATACTAATTGAGAGCGGGACGGCCAGTTTTTTAAGAGGGTTCTGTTCCATTCGATAAACCTTTTAGTTATTTCCTATTGCCGCGGGGTGGAGCAGCCAGGTAGCTCGTCGGGCTCATAACCCGAAGGTCGCAGGTTCAAATCCTGCCCCCGCAACCAATATTCGAAGATGAAGATAGATTAATGAGACGAAACAGTGTAAGTTTCGTATTTTTTTATGCCTTTTTTGCGTTATGATTTGTTTTCGTGTACACTTATATGTGTAGCATTTCCTTAGGAGAGTGATCCTAAGGTCTTTTTTGTATGTTGATTTTACTTAATTAGGGGAATGAGCGATGAAAACATATGAATATGTATCACATCATCCTGAAGATACGTTAGCATTAGCGATGAAACTTGCTCAGTATGTTCAGCCACAAGACGTTATTACGTTAGAAGGTGATTTAGGAGCAGGGAAAACAACGTTTACAAAAGGATTAGCTAAAGGATTAGGAATTGACCGCAATGTAAGTAGCCCAACTTTCACTATTATAAAGCAATATGAAGGGCGTATCCCTCTATATCATATGGATGTATATCGTTTAGCAGAAAGTGAAGAAGATTTAGGATTTGAGGAATATTTTTTTGGTGATGGTGTAACCGTTGTTGAGTGGGCTCATTTAATTGAGGCATATTTACCAACGGAACGTTTACATATTAACATTCACCATATGGATGGAGAGAGTCGAATCATTCGATTTTCACCGATTGGTCAACGTTACGAACAGTTATGTGAGGAGATTTTTAACGATGAAAGTGCTAGCCATTGATACATCCACATTTGTTATGGGAGTCGCTGTCGTTGATGGGCAAATTGTCAAAGGGGAAATGATTACGAATTTGAAAAAAAATCATTCGATCCGAGTGATGCCTGCCATTGAATCACTTTTGCAACAATGTGATATGAACCCTCAAGATCTTGACCGTATTGTTGTCGCCAAAGGTCCTGGATCATATACAGGGGTTCGCATTGGGGTGACGATTGCCAAAACTTTGGCTTGGACGCTAAACATTCCGCTTGTCGGTATATCGAGTTTAGAAGTGATGGCAGCAAATGCGAAGTATTTTGGCGGGCTTATTGTTCCATTAATGGACGCTCGACGCGGACAAATTTATACTGGTCTTTACAAAGTAGAGGGAGATCACGTGCAATCGATCGTAGCTGATCAAGTCATTTTAGCTACTGATTGGGCAAATGAATTAAAAGCATATGATCAATCCATTTTATTAGTTGGAAATGATAGTGTACTACACGAAGCTACGTTTGTTGAAGTACTAGGTCGTTCTGTTCAAGTAGCTTCAGCGACACTTCACAATCCGCGCCCAAGCGAACTTGCATGGTTAGGAATGAACCGTGAACCAGAAGATGTTCATACGTTTGTCCCAAACTATATTCGTTTAGCAGAGGCAGAAGCGAATTGGCTTGCTCGTCAGCAAGAAAGGACGGAATGTTAAGTGAATGTTTCTTTCCGTTTTATGACGATTCAAGATCTTGATCGTATTGTAGAAATTGAGCAGCGTTCATTTACACTTCCGTGGAGTCGTTCCTCTTTTCACCAAGAATTAACGAATAATCCGTATGCTCGTTACATTGTGATGGAGCATGATGGACAAATCATTGGTTATTGTGGTATGTGGCTGGTCATGGATGAGGCACATATTACAAACATTGCAGTATTACCAGAGTTTCGCGGGAAAAAATTAGGAGAAGCACTAATGAAACAGGCGATGGCGTTGGCGAGAGAAGAGGGGGCAAAAACAATGACGTTAGAGGTGCGAGTATCGAATATCGTTGCACAGTCATTGTATCGGAAACTTGGTTTTTTAAATGGAGGTATTCGTAAAAGATACTATTCGGATAATCAAGAAGATGCATTAGTAATGTGGGTGAATTTATGAATAAAAAAGATATGTTTGTCCTTGGAATTGAAACAAGTTGCGATGAAACAGCGGCGGCCATTGTGAAAAACGGACGTGAAATTGTAGCTAACGTTGTCGCTTCACAAATGGAAAGCCATCAACGATTTGGAGGAGTCGTTCCTGAAATTGCCTCCCGTCACCATGTTGAACAAATTACGCTCGTGTTAGAAGAAACGATGAAACAGGCAAATATGGATATAAGTCAACTTGACGCGATTGCAGTCACAGAAGGACCGGGATTAGTTGGGGCGTTATTGATTGGTGTAAATGCGGCGAAAGCGTTGGCTTTTGCACATCGCATTCCGCTTGTTGGCGTGCACCATATCGCAGGACATATTTACGCAAATCAACTTGTACAAGAAATGAAATTTCCGCTCCTGGCGCTTGTTGTGTCTGGAGGTCATACAGAGCTCATTTACATGAAAGAGCATGGGATATTTGAGGTGATTGGAGAAACGCGTGATGATGCGGCTGGAGAAGCGTATGACAAAGTTGCACGGGCATTGCAACTCCCTTATCCAGGGGGACCTCATATCGACCGTTTAGCGAAACAAGGGAAACCAATTATTGATTTACCGCGCGCGTGGTTAGAAGAAGGTTCGTATGATTTTAGTTTTAGTGGATTGAAATCAGCGGTTATTAACACGTTGCACAATGCAAAGCAACGTGGAGAAATGATCCGACCTGAAGATATGGCGGCAAGTTTTCAAGCAAGTGTCGTTGAGGTGTTAGTGAGAAAAACAATCGAAGCAGCCATGCATTACAGTGTAAAACAAATATTGCTGGCTGGCGGTGTGGCGGCAAATGAAGGGTTACGTACACAATTACAAAAACAAATGGATCAACTGCCAGAAGTCGAGTTAGTTATCCCGCCGTTGTCGCTTTGTACAGATAATGCAGCAATGATTGCAGCAGCGGGAACAGTATTATTTCAACAAGGAAAGCGTGCCACGATGGCATTAAATGCAAACCCAAGTTTACTGTTATAGCAAGAAGGTGTCCCAAAAGCAATGGGGCACCTTTTTCTAATTGTCATACGAATTTTTCTAAGAACAATTCAGCTTGTTGTGGATTATTTTATCCACATACATGTGAATAATGTGGAAAACGTTGATTATATGTTATTTTATCATAACAAGTTAACCACAACAAAACGGAGGATTTTTCTTTTGTTTTTGTGGATAATGTGGAAAAGTTGGTGAATAACTTATATTTAGGTGTTTTTTCTGTGGATATCTTTGTGTAAAAGATGAGCTAGCCCACAAATGGAGCTAGCTCGTTATTATTTTTGTAAAAGTTCCCATTGTTCGAATAACTCGTCGAATTTTTGTTTCAGCTCATCAATTTTTCCTTGAGTATCCCGAGCTTTTTCATAGTCGTTGTAACAGGAAGGATCATATAATTGTTGTTCATACGTAGCAATTTGTTGTTCGATTTGCTCCATTTCCGTTTCTAGCTGTTCGATTTTTCGTTGTCGCTGCCGTTCTAGTTTTTTTCGTTCTTTTTCTTCTTCGTACGAACGTTTTGGTGACAACGATTCGCCCGTTTTAGTTTTTTGGCTAATTTGTCCAAGCTCAAGCAGCTCTGCTTTTTTTGCTACGTAATAATCATAGTCCCCTAAATACTCAACAAGACCGTCTGTGGATAACTCATATATTTTTGTTGCAATTTTGTTAATAAAGTAACGATCGTGCGAAACGAATATAATTGTTCCAGGGTATTCTATGAGCGCTTGTTCTAGCACTTCTTTGCTATCTAAATCCAAATGGTTTGTCGGCTCATCTAAAACTAATACGTTTGCTTTCTTCATCATGAGTTTAGCGAGAGCGAGTCGCGCTTTTTCTCCACCGCTTAACGTCTGAACAGGCTTCAATACGTCGTCACCAGAAAATAAAAAGTTGCCGAGAATGGTCCGAATTTCTTTCTCTGTTCTTAATCGATCTTCGTCCCAAAGTTCGTCGATCACTCGTTTGTTTGATGTTAATTGTGCTTGTTCTTGATCATAATAGCCAATTTGTACGTTTGTTCCGTAGCGTATTTCTCCTTGTTTCGGATGGAGTTGTTTGATGATCGTTTTTAAAAGAGTTGATTTTCCAATTCCATTCGGCCCAATTAGCGCAATGCTATCTCCGCGAGTGATACGGAATGAAAGGTTTGTTGCGATGATGTGATCGTAACCGATTGCTAAATCGTTAGCTGTCAGCACGTCGTTTCCGCTTGGGCGTTCGATTTCGAAACGAAACGAGGCCGATTTTTCATCACCGAGTGGCTTGTCGATGATATTCATTTTTTCTAATTGTTTTCTACGGCTTTGTGCTCGCTTCGTTGTTGATGCACGAGCGATGTTGCGTTGAATAAAATCTTTTAATTTTGTAATTTCCTCTTGTTGTTTTTCATACAATTTCAGTTGTTGTTCGAATTGTTCAGCACGTTGTTGTAAGTAGCTTGTATAGTTTCCGACATATTTTTTTATTTTTGTGCGTGATAGTTCATACACTTGTGTCACGATTTGGTCAAGAAAATAGCGATCATGGGAGACGATAAGAATGGCCCCATCGTAATTTTTTAAATATTGTTCAAGCCATTGCAACGTTTCCATATCTAAATGGTTTGTCGGTTCGTCTAAAATGAGTAAATCGGGTCTTGTAAGGAGCAGTTTACCAAGCGCTAACCTCGTCCGCTGTCCACCGCTCAATGTAGATACTTTTGTCGTATAATCGTACTGAGAGAAGCGGAGACCATGAAGAACCGAACGAATATCTGCTTCATATTGATAGCCGCCTTTTTCTTTAAATTCCGTTTGTAAACGATCATATTGCTCAAGTAGGCGCTCATAGTCAGCGTCATGTAAACTCATTTGTTGTTCTAGTTCGCGTAATTGTTTTTCCATTTGTTGTAGCGGAGCAAACACATCGAGCATTTCTTCCCAAATGGAACGATGAGCTTGCAACCCTGTATATTGATCTAAATAACCGATCGTTACGTGTTTCGGTTTAATGATTTCGCCTGTGTCGTATGACAACTGTCCGGCAATGATTTTTAATAATGTCGATTTTCCCGCGCCATTTCTTCCAACTAACGCAATACGGTCTTTTTCTTGTATTTCAAGCTTAATATCTGATAAAACTTGTTCCGCTCCATATGATTTGGATAGTTGATTTACTTGTAAAATGATCATTCTTTCTCACCTCAATCTTCTTTTGATAGTGTAACGTACTTTCTTGATATTCGGCAACACTAGTGTGCGAATAACAAATTTGACAAAAATAATAATAAAGGGTACAAAGGAAAGACAGAACGAAAAAAATAGTGTATAGTTTAGAAGTGGGGAGAACTTTTCAGACGTATAGGAGAGAAAAATGAAAGCGCTAACTATTTGTGAAAGGAAATGTGGGGGATTGACTCGTGAATAATGAACAACCAAAAATTCCGCAGGCGACCGCAAAGCGACTACCGTTGTATTATCGTTTTTTGAAAAACTTGCATGCATCAGGCAAGCAACGTGTATCTTCAGCGGAGTTAAGCGAAGCTGTAAAAGTTGATTCAGCAACGATTCGCCGTGATTTTTCATACTTTGGTGCGCTTGGAAAAAAAGGATACGGATATAATGTGAATTATTTGCTGTCGTTTTTCCGAAAAACGTTAGACCAAGATGAAACGACAGAAGTAGCGTTATTTGGCGTCGGTAATTTAGGGACAGCATTTTTGAACTACAATTTTAGCAAAAATAACAATACGAAAATTGTAATGGCGTTCGATGTTGATCCAGATAAAGTGGGAACAAAAGTCGGAGGGGTTCCGGTTTATCATTTAGATGAATTGGAAGAAAAGCTTGGAGGGATTACGGTAGCGATTTTAACCGTTCCTGCTCAAGTTGCCCAGCCGATTACTGACCGACTTGTTCAAAAAGGCATTAAAGGGATTTTAAACTTTACGCCTGCTCGTTTGCATGTGCCAGAACATATTCGTGTCCATCATATTGATTTAGCGGTCGAATTGCAGTCACTCGTTTATTTTTTAAAACATTACGGAAATGAGTAAACCTCCCGTTTACGAGCGGGAGGCTTTTTTCCATAAAGAGCGAATTCCTGCGCCGAAATCAAATGTAGCAATTAAAATAAATAGCATCGTTGTGATGTCCCAAATACCGTCATCGGCGGTATGGACAGCAAAATAAGTAAATAAAATGCCTGTGAGAAAATAAAACAACGGTTCAGACTTCATGAAAACAGCCTCCAAATTACGAATTGCATTCGTTCTGCCTCACGCATAATGCTTTCGATTTCTTCAGCAAATAATGTTTGAATTGCAACGACAAAGGTGTTCATCAGTACATGTGCTGCAATAGGTACGATAATACGCTTTGTTTTCACATATAAGAAAGCAAATACAAATCCCATCGTTGCATAAAGAAGCAAATGTTCGAACTCTAAATGAACAACCGCAAATAAAAGCGAGCTGATGATGGCTGATAAGAAAAAGTTATATTTTTGATATAACGTTCCGAAAATAATTTTTCGAAAGATGATTTCTTCTAAAACTGGACCAACGATTGAAGTGACGAGCATAAGAGCTGGTGTAAGTTTGACCATTTCGACGATCCGTCTCGTGTTCTCGGACCCCATTTCGACCCCAAAGAAGCGTACTTCGATGTTTGCTGCAATACCTTGGGCGAAAAGAGCGAGCAAAAACCCCCCAATCGCCCAAAAGACTGACATGCCAATCGATGCTTGATGGCGATCATATGAGTATTTCATATCTTCTTTCATAAAATGAAGAACGAGAAAAAGAGCAATCGAGAAACTAATAACAGCCCAATAACTAGAGGCGATCGAAAAAGTTATTTCTTTATTTGATGCGTTGATAAAGCCGCTATATGCAAGTAAAGGAACGCCGACTAAGCTCGATAGTTGCATGGCGATATATGTAATGATGACGTACCAATATTGTTTTTTCACATGGTCAACCCCTTTTCACAAAGTAAATACTTTTTTATTTTACCATATTTTTTGTATGAATTTCGAAAGGAAAGACATAATGAAAGAGGGAAATATGTATTGAAAAATTTTTAACTTCCTACTTGCAAAATTAAAAAAAGTTCATTAATATAATAAGTGTGTTAGCACTCGATCGTAATGAGTGCTAATAATAGAGCGAAAATCTAATTAAGGAGGTCGTTTGCCGTGTTGAAGCCACTAGGTGATCGCATTGTCATTGAATTAATCCAAACTGAAGAGAAAACAGCGAGCGGAATTGTTTTACCAGACACAGCGAAAGAAAAACCACAAGAAGGAAAAGTTGTGGCAGTTGGCTCAGGTCGCGTTCTTGATAATGGTGAGCGTGTAGCTCCAGAAGTGAGCGTGGGCGACCGCATTATTTTCTCAAAATATGCGGGTACAGAAGTGAAATATGACGGAAAAGAATATTTAATCTTACGTGAAAGCGACATTTTAGCTGTGATTGGTTAATCGTTCGTCTGATAACATATAAAGCGTACAAAAATACTTAACAAAAAAATCATCATCAAGGGGGTAAGATGTATGGCAAAAGAAATTAAATTCAGCGAAGAAGCTCGTCGTGCGATGTTACGCGGTGTAGATAAATTAGCTGATGCAGTAAAAGTAACATTAGGTCCAAAAGGTCGCAACGTTGTATTAGAGAAAAAGTTCGGTTCTCCATTAATCACAAATGACGGTGTAACGATTGCGAAAGAGATTGAATTAGAAGATCCGTTTGAAAATATGGGTGCGAAGCTTGTTGCGGAAGTAGCAAGCAAAACAAACGATGTTGCTGGTGACGGTACAACAACAGCAACTGTATTGGCACAAGCGATGATTCGTGAAGGATTGAAAAACGTAACAGCTGGTGCGAACCCAATGGGTATTCGCAAAGGTATTGAAAAAGCTGTTGCAGTTGCTGTAGAAGAATTAAAAGCGATCTCTAAACCAATCGAAGGTAAAGATTCTATCGCTCAAGTTGCAGCTATTTCTGCAGCTGACGAAGAAGTTGGTCAACTTATCGCAGAAGCGATGGAACGCGTTGGTAAAGATGGCGTCATTACATTAGAAGAGTCTAAAGGTTTCACAACAGAATTAGATGTTGTGGAAGGTATGCAATTTGACCGTGGTTATGTGTCTCCATACATGATCACAGACTCTGACAAAATGGAAGCTGTATTAGAAAATCCATACATCTTAATTACAGATAAAAAAGTTTCAAGCATTCAAGAACTTCTTCCTGTATTAGAGCAAGTTGTTCAACAAGGTAAGCCATTGTTAATCATTGCTGAAGATGTAGAAGGCGAAGCGCTTGCAACATTAGTTGTAAACAAACTTCGTGGTACATTCACAGCTGTTGCAGTTAAAGCGCCTGGCTTCGGTGACCGTCGCAAAGCGATGCTTCAAGATATCGCGATCTTAACAGGCGGCGAAGTTATCACAGAAGAGTTAGGTCGCGAGTTGAAATCAACAACAATTGCTTCACTTGGTCGTGCGGCGAAAGTTGTTGTAACAAAAGAACATACAACAATCGTTGGTGGCGCCGGTCGTGCCGAAGACATTCAAGCACGCATCAACCAAATTCGTGCGCAATTAGAAGAAACTACTTCTGAGTTTGACCGTGAAAAATTACAAGAGCGCTTAGCGAAATTAGCTGGTGGCGTTGCGGTAATCAAAGTTGGTGCTGCAACAGAAACAGAATTAAAAGAGCGTAAATTACGCATTGAAGACGCATTAAACGCAACACGTGCGGCAGTTGAAGAAGGTATCGTTGCCGGCGGTGGTACAGCGTTAATGAACGTATACAGCAAAGTTGCAGCCATTGAAGCTGAAGGCGACGAAGCAACTGGTGTGAAAATCGTTCTTCGTGCGATCGAAGAGCCAGTTCGTCAAATCGCGCAAAACGCTGGTTTAGAAGGCTCTGTCATCGTAGAGCGCTTAAAAACAGAAAAACCTGGCATCGGCTTCAACGCAGCAACTGGCGAGTGGGTTGACATGATCGAAGCGGGTATCGTTGACCCAACAAAAGTAACTCGCTCTGCACTTCAAAACGCAGCATCTGTTGCCGCTATGTTCTTAACAACTGAGGCAGTCGTTGCTGACAAACCAGAAGAAAACAAAAACACACCAGGCATGCCAGACATGGGCGGCATGATGTAATAAGACGAGAACTAGTCGCAGAAACAAATATATTCAATCGTAAGGGCTACTTCCTTATAAAAAGGGGGTAGTCCTTTTTGTGTGAAAATCAAATGAACATGAACGAGGATGTACTAACAGACTGTAGATGAGCATTTTTATTAACAATAATTACCATATGAAAAAGGGACAAACGGGGTACTCTCTACGCCACGTGGAGCTGTTTTTTTACGGCATCAATAGGAATATTTTGTTTCGCTGCGCCGTAGATAAATTCTACAAGACGATGTGCTTTGTTCGTTTGGAGAAGGTCAAGCCCGGTAGAGAAATCACCGTTGGACTCGAACATACTGTACACATAAGTCAGTTGTACCTCACATTTCGCACCCTCTCGACAAAAATCGGGAGGATTTTTTTATCTTCATGTTGAACGAATCCTTGAAACACAAGGAAAGCAAAGGAGTTTCTACATCATGAACGTTCAAATCCGTGCCATTTATGAAAGTCCCTATTTGAATATAATAAGTACCATTTTCAAGGATCTTGGCCTCCCTCGGTTGATTGATCGTCTCGTTCCCGTGAACCCTCAATGCCAAACTCGAGCCAGCGACGTTGTCTGGCTTCTTACCTTGGATATCTTGAGCGGCCGGCAAGCACTCGTTCATGTGGAACGATGGGAGCATGACATCGATTTGCCTAAGCTGATCCGACTAGGACTTTCCCCCTCTTGGTTTAACGACGATGCCATCGCGCGCCATCTCTATCGACTGTACGACGCCAATATCCACGCGGTTCTTTCCGCCTGTCTTGTGCAAATTTACAAGAAAGAAGGAATCCCTCTTCGGGTGTTCCATGCCGATACGACCGATGTATCGGTTTACGGTACGTATGAATCAGCCTCTCCGGATGCCTTGCGGATTACGCATGGCTACAACCGACATCATCGTTGGCAAAAGCAGATCGGATTTGGGCTGATTGGCAACGAGGATGGCATTCCGTTTTACGGCGATGTACACGACGGCAACCTGCCGGATAAGACGTGGAATCCCGAGGTGTTGTCCCGCGTGCAGAAACAGCTGAAGCAGGCGAAAATCGAAGAGGAATGGATTTATCCGATTCTGCCGCCATGACGAAAGACACACTGGCGCAAACGAAGACCGCCAACGACTTTTTGATCACAAGAGGGCCTTCTTCGCTCCGAATCGTCAAAACCGCGCTGGTCGAAGCGGATGCCTAAGACACGCCGTGGAGCGCGCCATTGGAACTGCAGGATGGACGAATCCAACGCGCGTTAGGGCAACCGCCCACGTACGAGCAGCGAAGGATTCTGCAAGGATTAGGGATGGACGAGAGTATTTACGTCTAAAGGGATAAAGGAACGATCAGAGATGGTAAAAAAAGGATGTCACAACTTTTGGTGTTGGTTGAAAAGTTATTCTAAAAAACTGAATAAAAAATCCTTTTGTTCCGCCCTACCAAGGTGCGAAATATGAGTCGTACGGAACTTCTTTCGCTTTCTTAGAAACCGTCGAGTAATGAAACGTCGGCAATCCATACATCTTCGCCACATCGGCACCATGACGGAAACTTTTCCATTCGTGGAGTGCCGCCAGCAGAAAAAAGTCAACCAACGTACGCACCGTAAACGTCCGAGAGGTGTCTTGGTAGCCAACGGCTTCGATCATCGATTGGAGATCTTCATCAGAAACAATTTTTTGTATCAAATTTGGGAGTGTGGTATGCTTGTTCACAGAGAGCACTTCCTGGGTTTGTTTGTGTAACTGCTTACATTCCACAGGAAAGGTGCTCTTTTTTCTATACTTTTTATGGATATTATTGGTTAATCAACACGCGTGAATTATTTATGTTAATTTCGTCGGGATTTGCACCCTCTACATAGAGAGTTTGGAGTAGATTATAAATTATTTTATTTTTCCTTACTGCAAGAGGTTCGTTACCTCTAATATTTTCATTTACCCATTTGGTAAAGGCATTTTCAGTTCCTGTAGATTGATGAACTCCAATTTTTTTACGCCACACATTACGTTGTGGTAGAAAGGATTCAAAACTTTTACGAAGAATATATTTCTCTATTCCATGTAAGTTCTTTAATCTAGGGTCTAATTGTAGCGTTATTCTCAAAAATTCACGATCCCAATATGGATGGGTTGTCCAAATTCCATGAACTAAACCTATAGTATGAGTAAACTCGTTGGAACCATCGATTGATAGTACATCCCGTTGTATATAATTATCCAACTCTTCTATTGACATGTGGGGATCTAACATACCTCCAAACAAAATATCTGATCCATATCCAGTAAGAATACGGTTAGTAAATGAGCGAGCATGTTGATAAGTTATATATACTGGTGTTAAATATTCAATAAATTCTGCATGTGGGACCTCAGCAGCCCATACTACATGCGGTAGTTTTTCTAAAAATTCTTCTTCCCTGATTAAAAACTCATGATGATCTGTTTGATATCTATCTGCTACAAGTTTAGCGTATTCAAATTCATTTGCTGACTCAGTTCCTATAGAAAATGTATATAGTTTTGTAACCTTAGGAGCAATTAAACTTGTAATAGCGCTGGAATCAATCCCACCCGAAAGAATAACACCTACTGAATCATTTTCTCCTTTCTGAAATTCTACCGCTTTGTCGAGCGTTTCATATAACAAGTGACAAGCCTTTTCTTCTGATATTACTAGCCTTTCAGAAGGCATTCTCCAGTGATGTTCTTTTTTCATCTCAAACGTCCGAAGATTAATCTCAATAATAGATCCGATTGGTACGCGATTAATACCTTTAAAAATTGTTTCAATCATATTTTGTTCAAAAGTTCGATCCTCAAATTTGCGAAGTCCAGGAGAAAGATTCCCACCAAGAATAAGGGCTTTAGCCTCAGTTGCTACATAGATAGAATTTTTGGATATATGGAAATATAAAGGTATTGTCCCGGCGTGATCAGTAACTAAAAGTAAACGATCCCTAAAACGAATAACTGCAGCGAAACGACCATTTACAAGTCGTAAAGCTGTTGTCCCATATAATCTAATTAAATTTAATAATAAATCTACATCTAAATCACTTGAGTTTTTTTCTTCTCCAATTATAGTATTCCAAATAGACTCTCTATTATAAACTTCACCTATCATCCATATGGCTATGTCTTCTTCAATCATATAGGCCGTTTTGACACAATTTTCTTCTCCTCGGATTACACTAGAGTATTCCAAGTTTTCTATCCGTTCAAATCGTGTACTATTGATTCCCTGAACAGCAAAAGGCCATTCAACTACCTCATTATGTCGGTCAGGGCTTACAATCAAACCAAAACCTGTACAACGTACCACAAAAATCCCTTCTTTCTTTAGTTTTTTAGATAGTTAAGTTGTATATTCACCATTTATTCGAACGTAGTCGTAGGAAAGATCACACCCCCAAACGGTCGCTGTATCTTTTCCTAAACCAAGAGATACTCGGATTGTAATTTCCGATCCCTGCAAATATTTTCTAATTTGTTCCAAATCTAGGTCATTTACCGGTTTTCCTTTGTAAACAGGTATAGTACCAAAAAATATCGAAACTTTTTCAGGTGAGATTTCTACTTCTTCCTCACATTTACCAATCGCCATTGCTATACGCCCCCAGTTAGGGTCAGTTCCAAATATAGCTGTTTTTACAAGTGGAGAATTTACGATTTTTTTTCCAACTTTTTTAGCTTGAGCGAAGCTAGATGCTTCCTCTACAATAACTTCAAGTAATTTGGTAGCACCTTCACCATCTCGGGCAATTTCCTTAGCAAGTTCTATAGCCATATTTGTTAACGCTGTTCTAAAATCGTCAAAGTTTACTTTACCTGCTAAACCATTAGCCATAATAGCAACAGTGTCACTTGTACTTGTGTCAGTATCGATACTTACCATATTAAAGGATTTATTTACTGCTTCTTCAAGAAATTCTTTTAACGTATCTGAAGGGATTTTTGCATCTGTTACAAAATAAGCAAGCAAGGTAGCCATGTTTGGTTCAATCATTCCGGATCCTTTAGCTATGCCAACTAATGTAGCACTTCCTACCTTACAAACCCTCATTTTTGGGTAGGTATCAGTGGTCATGATAGCTTCAGCAGCTTTCTCAAACCCCCCCTGAATCATCTGGTTTTTAAGGCCTTTGATCCCTTTCCTAATCTTTTCCATTGGTAATTGTCGGCCGATTACACCTGTTGATGAAGGGAGAATATCTTCTGGAGAAATATTTAATTCTTCTCCGATAAGGTGAATTATCTCTTTTACATTTGCAATTCCTTCTTCACCTGTAGCCACATTAGCATTCTTACTATTAATTACAAAACATTGTAATCGTCCATTAGCAACGTTTTTTCTTCCAATTGGGATAGGTGCACCACAAAAACGGCTTTGTGTAAACATAGCAGCAGCCGTAGCGAGTGTCGTAGAATATATAACAGTAAAATCAAGTGTTTCGTCTTTTATTCCTAAATTTTTAGAGCAAGTGTAAAATCCTTTTGGTAAATACATTGACAAAATCTCCTGATTATTATCTTTCAGTGGGTTAATAATTTCCACTTTTAAAATCCCTCCTTAAATATTCTCTAACTTGAAATAATTAATTGGAGTTTTTCCCTAGCTTTTTTTAGATTATCTCTGGCATCGGCTGCATCTTTTCCTAAAGTATAGATATAGCCAATAGTATCTCCATTATTAGTAGGCTTGCGAACAAAATCACCAATTTTTGCATTAAGTATAAATATTTCAACACCTGAAGATTTTAGTACTTCCTCTTTTCCTTTTATTTCTTTTAAAAATCCCGTAGAAGGTGCAGTAATGGCAGACCAAGCTGTACCAATATTACGTTTAGGTAGTAAATCAACTGAATCTCCCATAGCTAATTTTATTACTTCTTTTATAGGGTCAATACCTAAAGAATCTGAAATCATTTTTGAAATAAATCGTCCTCCTAAACGAGGGTTAATTTCTACTACTTTAGGTCCTTCCTTTGTTAATTTAATTTCCGTATGACAAGGACCGTGGAAATATCCTATTGCATTTAATGCAGATTTAACAACATCTATAACTGAATTTCTTGTATTTTCTGGAATTTTATAAGGAAAGCTAAACTCGCATTCAACAAAGTTTGGCCATCCTGTCAATCCTTTAGAAGTAATCCCTAAAACATGACAGTCTCCATTTATTGATATAGTTTCAACACTTACTTCTTCTCCCACCATATATTCTTCAATCAGCACTTTACCTTCACGACGCTGACCACGTTCATTTATTATAATCGAATTTGCAAAGTTAAAAGCTTTTAATAATTGTTCATCATTGAATACACATTCTACACCATAACTGCTAGTTTCTGCTGTCGGCTTAACAACACATGGATAGCCTATATCTTTTGCTGCCTTAAGAGCTTCTTCAAAACTTTTTACAATATGAAATTTTGCAGAGGGAACACTCTTTTCCAGTAGGCATATACGGCTTAAATCTTTATTTCGTGCTATTTGAACTGATTTTGGAGAAGGAGATAGAAAGCCAAAGTAAGTAGCTACCTGCGCTGCAATATCAACATAATAATCTGAGAAAGTTAGTAATCCATGAAATGGGTTTTTTTCATAATAATTTTCAAGAAATTGAATAAGACTTTTAGCATCATTCGTTTCTGTTTCAATATGGAAATCAGCTAAACCAAGTGGATGCTGATTTAAAGGTTTATTTTTAAGATAAAGTTTAAAATCTCGACAAATTAATGTAACCTTATATCCCAGTTCTTTCGCAATTTTACAAGCCTCAAAACCTGTAGAAAAAAACATACTCTCTAGTAATATAAGATGTTTTTGTTGGTATTCCAACATTCGATCTCCCTTCTATACTCATTCCCTAGATTAGTAAAAAATAATATGAAAATTATGTAATTATTAAAATTTAGGTTTTATATATTTTACGAATTACACTTTTATAACAACATTATGAAATTATGGTATATTATTGAATAAACAATCTCATTTTTCCTATATAAACTGAAATATAATATACAACAACACAAATATTTATTCAATATTAAATATTAAAAATAAAAATTATTATGTTTTTAATTTAAATTTTCTGTTAACAATGTTTACTAAAAAGAGTTTTTATGTTATATTTATTAACTGTTATGAATATTATGATAAATCGAGAAAGGAGGAGGAATAATTGGGAGAATTCAAGCCTATGGATGCGGGAATCTCTCCACGCTATGCACAAATTTCAACTTTTATGAGATTACCTCATTCTCGGGACATTAAAAATTATGATGTTGCTATTATTGGGGTTCCTTATGATGGTGGAACTTCATATAGACCTGGGACACGTTTTGGTCCTAGGGAGATACGATCTCATTCTTCGCTCATACGTGGATATAGCTATTATTCAAAAAGCGATTTATTTTCACGTTTAAGGATTGCTGATTATGGAGATATCGATGCAAGCCCCTACAACATAGAATTAACCTATAAATTAATCGAAGATACAATAGAATCCATTTTAAATGAAAATGTTTTTCCAGTTGTAATCGGTGGAGATCATTCTATAAGTTTAGGTATCCTAAGAGCTGTAGCTAAGAAGTATGGTCCGGTTGGATTAGTGCAATTTGATGCACATTCTGATACATATGATGGTGTTTATGGTACCGAATATCATCATGGCACTCCGTTTAAAAGAGCTATTGAAGAGGGACTAATTGATCCATCACGCTCCCTACAAATCGGCATCCGTGGACAATTTGTTTCCTCTACAGACCTTGACTACGCACTGCAGAGTGGAATGAAGATTTTAATGATGGATGATATAAACAAAAAAGGTATTTCAGATGTAATTAAAAATATTGAGGGTCTTGGTAAAGAACCGGTATATGTATCACTAGATATTGATGCAGTGGATCCAGCTTTTGCACCTGGTACTGGTACTCCTGTTCCAGGCGGGTTTGATAGTCGAGAAATAATTCAATTAGTACGTAGTTTAAAACCACTTAACGTAGTAGGATTTGATCTAGTAGAAGTTTCTCCTCCTTATGATAACAATGGAATTACGTCACTATTAGCATCTAATTTAATTTATGAGTTCTTAAATACTGTTTTGTTTCTTTAGAGAAAAAATCGTAAAGGAGGTATTTAGATGAATAATGCAGTATTATATAATATTATATAATACAAAAAATTCTGTTGCATCAAGTTTACTAAAATACTGTAGTTGAGCAATTTTAATCACAATAATTACCATATAAAAAGAGACAAACAGGATACCCCTTATGCCACGTGGAGCTGTTTTTTTACGGTATCGATGGGAATATTTTGTTTTGCTGCACAGTAAATGAACTCCACGAGGCTATGTCCTTTTCTCTTGCGCAGGAGATCGAGCCCATCCGAAAAATCACTGTTCGACTCGAACATGCTGTACACATACGCAAGTTGCACCAAGATCCAATACCGTTTCACTGCCCGACGCCCGCGAACGCGGTATCCATCGAGTTTCAGCTGGTCTTTCGCTTGACGGAAAAAACATTCGATCGACCAACGCTCAGCATAGTAGCGCAAGATGTCTTCATCGCTCAACTTGCGATCCGTGCTCAAGACGCAATGAAGATGTTCCGATGTCATCGGTTGATCCGCTTTCCAAGCGAGGATCACCACTGCATCCTTGAGACCGTTCAGAGCACCTTCGTAGCGATACACCCGATACTGCTCTTTTCCCACCGTGACGAGGTGAGTGTCTTTCGGTTCGATGTAGTGGGCAAACTGCTTCGCTTGGATGGCGATACCTTTCGGGTAGAGAATTCGGTTCGTCTTGAGCATCGCAATCACGTGGAATCCTTTTTTCAGACAAGCTTCCACGAGCGTTTGCGATGGATACCACGAATCCATGAGCACATAAACGGGGCGACTCACATCCAAAGAAGAAAGCATCTCCATCGCAAGTTCCCCTTTGCTTTTCCCTGCCGTCTTGTCATAGAGGCGAAAGGCAAAAGGGAACGCTTGGGTCATCGTATGAACCATGAGCCAAACGAGAGAATGCCCCCAGATTGACTTTTTCTCGGCATGAGAATAGTGCCAATCACACCCTTGAATGGCGTGTGTTGCCCGTGACGAAGGCTTCGTTTTTTGGCAAATTGTATCATCGATTGAAACAAAAAGGGGAGAATTCTCTTGTTTCGAGCTGCGTTCGACACGACGAAGAATCCACTGCTGGAGTTTGTGAAGCAATGTTTCTTCATCCCACGGACTTTTCGTGAAAAAATGGCTCAGTGTCGTGCGATGATTCGGGTGAAAACTACCATGATGAAGATCGGTCAACGTCCCGGAAAAACCTTTCGTCACCATCGCATCCACGATATGAACGAGATGCTTCATCACAGGTTTCGAGAAATAAAGTGCCAACCCTAACATCGTGAAAAACTTGTCGATTCCTTGATGATGTGCTAATCTATTCATGAGACATGAACCTCCTTGTGAATGGTTTGTTGGCACATCTATTCTAATCAAAGAATTGGGTTCATGTCTTTTCTTTTATTTTGTTGTAAATTTATGTTAGCGAATTTGCTCATCTACAGTAAAATATTTATATCACAAGGGAATTCGACATATATTTGGTGTTGTGGGTCGTGAAGCATCATCCATTCTTTTTAATGAACAAGAGGGTATTGATTTTATTTTAACTCGACATGAATTTACCGCTGGAATAATGGCTGATGTACTTGCCAGATTGACTGGTAACCCTCAAGTGTGCTGGTCTACAATTGGCCCAGGGGTAACTAACTTAGCAACGGGCATCTCTTCGGCATGTTTAGACCGATCACCAGTTATTGCATTAGCTGCCCAAGCTGAGACAAATGATGCAATTTATAATCAAACCCATCAGTGCTTAGATAACGTTAGTATTATAAAACCAATGGCAAAATTTGCAGCAGAAATAACAAATCCTGATGATATTATTCCGATACTTGATCAAGCTTTTGAGGCTTCTATGACAGAACAACTGGGTCCCTCTTTTATCAGTATTCCAATTGACATTTTAAAAACGAATGTTTCGGAGAAGGTAATAGATTCAATAAGTAAACGCCCGGTAAAATCACCTAAAAAAGAATATGTTCAAAATGATTGGAAAGAAAATATAGATCAAGTAGTGAAGATGATTAAAGAATCCAATAATCCACTAATTATAGTAGGAAATGCTGTTATTCGCGCTAATTGTGTAGATAAAATCCGAGAATTAAGTGAATCTTTGCAGATTCCAATTGTATCATCTTATACTGCAAAAGGAGTTTTACCAAGTGACCATCCTCTTAATTTTGGGGCAATTAGTGGTTATATGGATGGAATACTAAACTATAATGCTTTAGAAAATATATTCGGCCCTGTAGATCTTATTATAACAGTGGGCTATGATTACGCCGAAGATTTGCGGCCATCCATGTGGAAACATGGAAAAGAAAAAAAAGTAGTTCGGATAGCTTCTTACCCGAATTTAGCCTATCAAAAATTTAAACCTGATGTAGATGTGGTAAATAATATTTCAGATTCTTTGGAATACTTACAAAACTCATTAATTGGATGCACTCCAAAAAAACCGCATGATATTAGCGGAGTACGCAAAAGAATTGAAGAACTATTAGAAGACCAAACAGAAAATACAGAAGGTCTACTTGTAAATCAGGTGATGGGAAAGATTAATAAAGTACTTGGTAATGGCACCCTAGTGAGTGATGTTGGTTTCTTCCGTCATTTTGCAGTACTTTTTAGTAAAATTAATAAACCAAACGGATTTATTACTTCTGCAGGTTGCTCTACTTTTGGATTTGGTCTACCAGCAGCGATGGCCGCTAAAATGGCAAACAGAGATGAACTAGTAATATTAGTGTGTGGAGACGGAGGGTTTCATTCCAACAGCCAAGATTTAGAAACAGCAGTTCGTTATAACTTATCAATCGTAATTGTTTTGTTAAATAATAATTCAAATGGGTTAATACGTTTATACCAAAGTCTAGGTCATCAAGAAACTTACCCTCCGGCTGTTAATTTTGGTAAAGTGGACTTTGTCCAACTAGCAAAAGCTAACGGATGTGAGGGATTCTATGCTAGTAATTTAACAGAACTCGAACTGAGTTTAGAAAAAGCCATTAAATTAAATAAACCTGTATTAATTGAGGTACCTATAGTATATCATAATGAGGTAGGAGAGCGTTTCCGTTCTTTAGATGTTGAATGAAGAAAAAATTATTAAATAACTTTTTAGGTTTTAGGTAGTTAAGGAGGAGATATTTTCCTCCTCTTTTCGTATTAAATAGTCTAATTTTTCTTGTTATTTACTATTAACTATATAATTATTTAAAATAATTTACTTTTTTGTAAAGAGAAAAGATTATCTATTAAATTGGAGGGGATTTCAATGAAAGTCAATGTATTGTTAATTGGTCTTAATAAAACTTTCATTTCGTCATTAGAGCGAGCAGACACCGATTACCAAGTTTTTTTACTAGAAGAGGAAAAATTATTTAAAAATAATCCTTATCATAATAAAATTCTGAAAGAAGTACGTTACGGAGATTACCAACAAAGTGAGGGATTTATGGAACAAGCTATTAGATGGCATAAGGAAGTAGGCTTTGATGTAGTAGTACCTGGGAGTGATTATGCCGTTAGAGGTGCATATAAGTTTGCAGAAAAAATCGGTTTATTGACTCCTGGAGAAAGAGCCGTTAAAGCTTGTACTAACAAGTATGAATTACGGAAAGAATGTAAAAATCTAGGTATACCTCATCCTAATTTTTCTAAAGTAAAAAATATTCATGATGTAAAAGCTTTTTTTAAAGGTTCAAAGATAGTGGTAAAGCCGGCTAACCGTCGGGCATCTGTAGGTGTTATTGGTATAGAAACTATTGAAGATATTGAAAGTGCTTGGAAAGAATGTATAGAAGCCGATGAAAATGTTTTTATAGCTGATCGGGATTTTAATTGGGAATATATAGTTGAAGATTATATTGACGGTTATGAAGTATCTATAGAAACAATCGTGGCAGAAGGAAAGCCAATTTTTCATAATATTACTTATAAAGAAACTACCAAAGGAAAATATTTTGTTGAAATCGGACATACCGTCCCAGCCCCGATATCCCAGGAAGATAGTAACATGTTAATTGCAGCTAAAGAACAATTATTGTCTGGATTAGAAGTAAAAGCTGGACTATTCCATTCGGAATGGAAAATGTCTAGTGAAGGACCTAAGTTAATCGAATGCGCTGCAAGAACTCCAGGGGACTATATCCCCGTTTTAATTGAACAGGCTTATGGTTTTAACATTAATGATGCATTTTTAAAAGTGCTTCAACAAAAAATGGTTTCCCACCCTCCAACCAGAAATCAATATATCACGGCAATTCGTTACTTCAATCCCAAACCCGGTCGTTTAATAAAAATAGAGGGATTAGAGATATTTGATATTTTACCTCAAATAACAAATTATGAGATTAATTTAAAAGTTGGACAAAATATACATCAAATGACTAATAGTTGGTCAAGATTAGGTTATTATAGTATAAAATGCAAGACATTAAATGAATTAAACCAAATTATTAATCAAGTTGAAGAACATGTAAAGTTTATCGTGGAGTGATTGTAGATGAAAGATTCTATAAAAAAGTTAAGCACGGAGGTTAGAATTGTTCTTTTTGGTGTTCTGCTGATTGGAATTGGTTATTTTATGGCTATTCCTCTCTTAAGCTTGTACTTAAGTAATTATAGAGGACTAAGTGTATTTCAAATTGGATTAGTTTTAACAGTTTTGACAATTTCGCAACAAGGTTTTACTTTTTTTGGAGGAATTTTAAGTGACCGTTTTGGGGTTAAAAACAGTTTAATTTATGGAATGTTGATACGAATTATAGGCTTTTTGACTTTTGCTTTTTCTAATAATTCATGGTTTTTTGTGATTTCTTCAATTTTTGTAGGGATAGGGGGAGCTTTGTTTTTTCCAGCTTCAAAAGCCATTATTGCAACTGTTCCTAATTCCGTTAAATCTGAAGCCTTTGCTTTGCGAAGTATAGCAGTTAATATAGGTGCTTCAATAGGCCCTCTTCTAGGAGGGTTACTTTATAAATTTGAATTTAAAATAGTTTTCCTATGCGCTACTTTAGTCCACTTTATATTTCTACTTCTAGCTCTTAAGTATGTTGACAAGAATCATAATAATATAAATTCAAATATGAAAATAGTTAGTCAGTTAAACAAGGTAATAAAAGATTATAAAATTGTATTTTTAATGCTTATAAATAGTGGATTTTGGGCACTTTATTCACAGGTATATATTACTATCCCATTAGATTTTACCACTAGGTTTAATTCTGATTCACTTGTTAGTTTGCTGTTTTCTATAAATGGTTTTTTAGTAATAATATTACAATACAGAATGGTAAAGTGGATGAATAAAAAATTCAATCAATCATTGATATTGACTTTCGGCATGATACTAATGGCATTTGCATTTTTTAGCCTATCTATTTTTCCTTCGATCTATGCTTTTTTTACTTTCATTATATTTTTTACAATTTCGGAAATACTGATAATACCAACTATTGACGACTTAACCAGTAATATATCCCCACCTGGATTAGCTGGAAGCTACCTAGGTTTTGTTTCCTTAGGTACAGGAATAGGTAGTTTATTTGGGAACTTGATAGGTGGTTCTTTATTTGAACAGTTTAAGTCTATCGATTTAATATGGGTGAATTGGTTGATCTATGCATTATTTTCTATGTTTATAGCCTTATTATTTAAGATTTACCCCATGTCAAAACATGAAAAGTGTGGGTATGACCCAAATAGATTTAAAGTGAACTAAGAGAAAGTAGTGCCCCTTTTTTTCGTTTTTGATGGACTTCTTTTTGTCGATCTCAACCTTAAATCATCCCTTCTCATAGGGTACTTTAAAAATTTATAATTGCATATAAAAAATAAATTTTGTATATTTATAAAAAAGAGTTCTATGGTTATATATAAATAATACGATTATGAGGAGATAATTATGCAAATTTATAATGCAGTTACCAGTGATGTTAAAGATATACACGCTTTAATTCAAATATATGCTGAAAAAGGATTAGTTTTACCTCGTTCGTTATTATCAATATATCAGCATTTACAGTGTATGTATGTCGTAAAAGAGAAAAACAAAATAGTTGGAGTTGCTGGATTGCATATTTTGGGTCATGATCTTGGAGAGATACGTTCATTAGTCGTATCACCAGATCATATGGGTAAAGGAATAGGTCGCATGCTAGTAAACCATATTATAAATGAAGCATCTAGACTTGGAGTTAAAAGATTAATATCCTTTACTTATCAGATTGAGTTTTTTAAAAAATGTGGATTTGAAATTGCTGAAAAAGAAACTTTACCTGAAAAAGTATGGATTGACTGTGTGAATTGCCCCAAGCTTGATTGTTGTGATGAAACCGCAATGATTAAATATATTGTATAAATCCAAATTTTACTTTCTATTCTCGTAACTATTCAGCCACATCATAAAGTGAGCTGAATATTTTTTGTATTTCTTGTCTATGATGTGAATACTGATAGACAAGGAGGTGAATCGCATGTTGACGGTACAACAAGCTGTATTTACAGTTGAGAGCTTAATCGGCAAAGTCCAACAACAAAAACAGCTCATTACTCACCAACAACAAATCATTGAGCAACTGTTGACAGAAAACAAACAGCTGCGCAAAGAAAATGAACAACTCAAGTACCGCGTTCAAGAGTTGGAAGCACGCACGAAAAAAAACAGCTCCAATAGCCATTTGCCCCCATCTTCTGACCGTTTTGTCCACACCCATTCTTCTGGGGCTTAATGGAGATGATTGTTCACTTCCCCAATCATCTGCGAATGAAAGGAGTCCGCCTAACGATTGTAACCAATTTCCTGTGATCTCCTGTTGACTTCCATCTTTGTTTAATAGTCCAGCAACAACGGTTACGTTACCGATAGCTTGAATTTGATTTCCGTATATACCTAGTGTATCAGGGATCTCGGCCTCTGCCTCTAGGGCGTTTCCTGTCGCTTGCAATACGTTTCCCCATAAATCAAGAGCAAACTGTTTTTTGTCGCTTAGAGAAGGAATGCTCGCAATGGCCGAAGTAACAGTACCTATAGCTTGAGTAAATGAACCGATCAGTGCTTTCGGTTGATTCATGTGCATTCTCCTACAATTTTTGCTCATATATCATATGCAAGTTACATATTGTTGTTAATTGTTAGAAAATTGAATAAAAAAGACAGCATCTTGACCGACGAGGAATGAAGTTGGTAGAATGGATTAAAATTTAAGATGCGCACCTTCGTATATCCTCGATAATATGGTTCGAGAGTCTCTACCGGGACACCGTAAATGACCCGACTACGAAGGCAGTGTTCTATATTGCTAGAATTCTGCCTTCGTTTTTTTATGCGGGGGTATGAATGCTAGCTTTTTTTTATTATATGTAGATGGGGTGATTTTGTTTGAGTCAGCAGGAAATGATCGTCGTTTTAGATTTCGGGAGTCAGTATAATCAGTTAATTACACGCCGTATTCGTGAGTTTGGTGTGTACAGCGAGCTGCATCCACATACGATTACGGCCGAGCAAATTCAACAAATGAATGTAAAAGGAATTGTCTTTTCGGGTGGACCAAATAGCGTGTATGATGAACAATCGTTCACGTGCGATCCAGCGCTTTTTCAGTTAGGTATTCCGATTTTAGGTATTTGTTATGGTATGCAGTTGATGACGCATCATTTAGGTGGGAAAGTTGAAAAAGCGACTCATCGGGAATATGGGAAAGCAACGATTACGGTACAACGTGCGTCGCAACTGTTTGGCGACTTACCTCCAGAGCAAATTGTTTGGATGAGTCATGGCGACTTAGTGACAAAAACGCCAGAAGGGTTTACCGTTGATGCGACAAGCCCATCTTGTCCGATTGCCGCGATGAGCGATGAAACGAGAAAGTTTTATGCCGTTCAGTTCCACCCAGAAGTGCGCCACTCAGTATATGGAAATGAGTTATTAAAACGATTCGTGTTTAACATTTGTGAGTGTAAAGGCGATTGGACAATGGGAAGCTTTATCGATCACGAAGTTCGTAAAATTCGTGAGCTTGTCGGCGATAAAAAAGTGCTCTGTGCTTTAAGTGGTGGTGTTGATTCGTCGGTAGCGGCTGTTCTCGTTCATCGTGCTATTGGCGATCAGTTAACGTGCATTTTTGTTGATCACGGGTTGCTTCGTAAAGGGGAAGCGGAAAGTGTCATGAAAACGTTCCGCGAAGGTTTCCATATGAACGTCATTAAAGTGGATGCAAAAGAACGGTTTTTAAATAAATTAAAAGGTGTAAGTGATCCAGAGCAAAAACGAAAAATTATCGGAAATGAGTTCATTTACGTTTTTGACGATGAAGCAGCAAAGCTCGACGGCATCGAATTTTTAGTACAAGGTACGCTTTATACTGACATTATTGAAAGCGGCACAGCAACGGCTCAAACGATTAAATCGCATCATAATGTTGGCGGCTTACCTGAAGATATGACATTTAAGTTAATTGAACCGTTGAATACGCTTTTTAAAGATGAAGTGCGTGCACTCGGTACAGAGTTAGGCATTCCAGACGAGATTGTATGGCGTCAGCCGTTTCCGGGCCCAGGTCTTGGCATTCGTGTATTAGGTGAAGTGACAGAGGAGAAGTTAGAAATCGTTCGCGAATCGGATGCCATTTTGCGTGAAGAGATAAAGAGAGCAGGGCTTGATCGCGACATTTGGCAATACTTTACCGTTCTACCTGACATTCGTAGCGTTGGGGTGATGGGAGATGCTCGCACGTATGATTATACGGTCGGCATTCGCGCTGTGACGTCGATTGATGGTATGACAGCAGATTGGGCTCGCATTCCTTGGGATGTACTTGAAGTTATTTCAACACGTATTGTAAACGAAGTGCCTCATGTTAATCGCGTTGTTTACGATATTACAAGCAAGCCACCGGCAACGATCGAATGGGAATAAAAAACGAACAAAAAAATAAATTTTATAAAAAATGTTCGTTTTTTATCTTGACTGCGTTCTGCGTGATTGATAGAATGTATGTGTAAATTAAATAGAGGGTACATCGTATAATCTCGAGAATATGGCTCGGGAGTCTCTACCAAGCTACCGTAAATAGCTTGACTACGATGTGTAATGTGGGGGAGAGGGATCTGCTTGATTCCTCTCTATGTTCTGTGCATTATGCATCATAGTCAACGCTTCTGGTAGTTTGCTAGAAGCGTTTTTCTTTTTATTACAACATATGGAGGGACTTGAAGTGATTAAGAAGTATTTCCAATTTGATGAGCTCGGCACAAACTATCGGACAGAAATTATTGCCGGGATCACAACGTTCTTATCTATGGCTTACATTTTATTTGTTAATCCATTTACGCTTTCGTTAGGAGCAGTAAAAGATTTTCCAAATGAACTTCGGATTGATCAAGGGGCTGTGTTTGTTGCAACGGCGTTAGCAGCTGCTTATGGGTCTATTTTGATGGGGATTTTAGCGCGGTATCCAATTGCTCTTGCGCCAGGAATGGGGCTAAATGCATTTTTTGCGTTTACGGTTGTGCTTCATATGCAAATTCCTTGGCAAACTGCATTAGCGGGTGTATTTGTTTCAGGTATTCTCTTTACCATTTTAACTTTGACGGGTATTCGAGAAAAAATTATTGATGCCATTCCTATTGAATTAAAGTATGCTGTTGGGGCAGGTATTGGTTTGTTTATTACTTTTATCGGCTTCCAAAACGCTAAAATCATTGTTGATAATCCAGCAACGTTAGTAGGATTAGGTGATTTCCAAGATGGAAATACGCTATTAGCAATTTTTGGTTTGATTGTCACCGTAGCACTTATGGTGAGAAAAGTACCTGGCGGCGTTTTTTATGGTATGGTCATTACAGCTATTGTAGGTATGATGTTTGGATTAATCGAAGTTCCGGATAAAATTGTCGGGGCTGTTCCTGATCTTTCTCCTACGTTTGGCGTGGCGTTTGAGCACTTAGATGAAATTTTCACATTGAAAATGATTGGGGTAGTTTTAACATTTTTCATTGTTGATTTCTTTGATGCAACAGGAACGTTGCTTGCGGTTGCAAATCAAGCAGGATTGTTAAAGGATAATAAGTTGCCGCGTGCAGGAAAAGCTTTGCTTGTTGATGCAACGGCTGTTATGGTAGGTGCGGTATTTGGGACGTCTACAACGACTTCTTACATTGAGTCTTCTGCAGGGGTAGCTGCAGGAGGACGCTCAGGATTCTCGGCAGTTGTAACAGGTATTTTATTCTTATTAGCTTTATTCTTCTCGCCTTTATTAAGTGTCATTACTGCTCCAGTTACAGCACCAGCACTTATTATTGTAGGAGTATTAATGGCTTCTTCGGTCGGTGAAATCGATTGGAAAAAATTTGAGGTAGCAGTTCCAGCTTTCTTTACTTTAATTACAATGCCGCTTTCTTATAGTATTGCAACA
>CP020815.1:0-122500 GCA_002243705.1 Anoxybacillus flavithermus | reverse complement strand
TACCGGGGCTAAACGTACCACCGAAGCTGTGGGACGACTTACGTCGTCGGTAGGGGAGCGTTCTAAGGGCGTCGAAGCTAGACCGGAAGGACTAGTGGAGCGCTTAGAAGTGAGAATGCCGGTGTGAGTAGCGAAAACAGAGGTGAGAATCCTCTGCACCGAAAGCCTAAGGTTTCCTGAGGAAGGCTCGTCCGCTCAGGGTTAGTCGGGACCTAAGCCGAGGCCGAAAGGCGTAGGCGATGGACAACAGGTTGATATTCCTGTACCACCTCCTCACCGTTTGAGCAATGGGGGGACGCAGGAGGATAGGGTCAGCGCGCGACTGGTTGTGCGCGTCCAAGCAGTTAGGCGCCTCAAGTAGGCAAATCCGCTTGAGTAGGCTGAGCTGTGATGGCGAGGGAAATGTAGTACCGAAGTGCCTGATTCCACACTGCCAAGAAAAGCCTCTAGCGAGGTGAGAGGTGCCCGTACCGCAAACCGACACAGGTAGGCGAGGAGAGAATCCTAAGGTGCGCGGGAGAACTCTCGTTAAGGAACTCGGCAAAATGACCCCGTAACTTCGGGAGAAGGGGTGCTCCCTCGGGTGAATAGCCCAGGGGAGCCGCAGTGAAAAGGCCCAAGCGACTGTTTATCAAAAACACAGGTCTCTGCGAAGCCGTAAGGCGAAGTATAGGGGCTGACACCTGCCCGGTGCTGGAAGGTTAAGGGGAGCGCTTAGCGCAAGCGAAGGTGCGAACCGAAGCCCCAGTAAACGGCGGCCGTAACTATAACGGTCCTAAGGTAGCGAAATTCCTTGTCGGGTAAGTTCCGACCCGCACGAAAGGTGTAACGACTTGGGCACTGTCTCAACGAGAGACCCGGTGAAATCATAGTACCTGTGAAGATGCAGGTTACCCGCGACAGGACGGAAAGACCCCGTGGAGCTTTACTGCAGCCTGATATTGAATGTTGGTGCGACATGTACAGCATAGGTGGGAGACTGAGAAGCCTGGACGCCAGTCTAGGTGGAGTCGCCGTTGGGATACCACCCTTGTCGTACTGAGATTCTAACCCGCACCCCTGATCGGGGTGGGAGACAGTGTCAGGTGGGCAGTTTGACTGGGGCGGTCGCCTCCCAAAGCGTAACGGAGGCGCCCAAAGGTTCCCTCAGAATGGTTGGAAATCATTCGAAGAGTGTAAAGGCAGAAGGGAGCTTGACTGCGAGACCTACAAGTCGAGCAGGGACGAAAGTCGGGCTTAGTGATCCGGTGGTTCCGAATGGAAGGGCCATCGCTCAACGGATAAAAGCTACCCCGGGGATAACAGGCTTATCTCCCCCAAGAGTCCACATCGACGGGGAGGTTTGGCACCTCGATGTCGGCTCATCGCATCCTGGGGCTGTAGTCGGTCCCAAGGGTTGGGCTGTTCGCCCATTAAAGCGGTACGCGAGCTGGGTTCAGAACGTCGTGAGACAGTTCGGTCCCTATCCGTCGCGGGCGTAGGAAATTTGAGAGGAGCTGTCCTTAGTACGAGAGGACCGGGATGGACGCACCGCTGGTGTACCAGTTGTCCCGCCAGGGGCACAGCTGGGTAGCTATGTGCGGAAGGGATAAGCGCTGAAAGCATCTAAGCGTGAAGCCCCCCTCAAGATGAGATTTCCCATCGCGTCAAGCGAGTAAGATCCCTTGAAGATGACAAGGTAGATAGGTCCGAGGTGGAAGCGTGGCGACACGTGCAGCTGACGGATACTAATCGATCGAGGACTTAACTAAACACAAACGAAAAGCGCAGGCGACTGTTCTGTTATCTAGTTTTGAAGGAACAAAAAAATGCTTGACAACAAAAAATATTCCGTTATAATAACATTTGTCTAAAGCATTATTGCTCGGTGACGATGGCGGAGAGGTCACACCCGTTCCCATCCCGAACACGGAAGTTAAGCTCTCCAGCGCCGATGGTAGTTGGCGGGACACTGCCTGCGAGAGTAGGACGTTGCCGGGCAAAACAATAAGTATGAATTACTTACATTTTTATTCCGCAGTAGCTCAGTGGTAGAGCACTCGGCTGTTAACCGAGCGGTCGTAGGTTCGAATCCTACCTGCGGAGCCATTTACGGAGAGCTGTCCGAGTGGTCGAAGGAGCACGATTGGAAATCGTGTAGACGTGACAAGCGTCTCAAGGGTTCGAATCCCTTGCTCTCCGCCAGCCACTTTAGGAAACGATATATGGCCCGTTGGTCAAGTGGTTAAGACACCGCCCTTTCACGGCGGTAACACGGGTTCGAATCCCGTACGGGTCATCTTTTTGCGGAGGATTAGCTCAGCTGGGAGAGCACTTGCCTTACAAGCAAGGGGTCGGCGGTTCGATCCCGTCATCCTCCACCATCAATTTTGTTGAGTCATTTTTATCGTCGCGGGGTGGAGCAGCCAGGTAGCTCGTCGGGCTCATAACCCGAAGGTCGCAGGTTCAAATCCTGCCCCCGCAACCAAAAATGGTCCCGTAGTGTAGTGGTTAACATGCCTGCCTGTCACGCAGGAGATCGCGGGTTCGAGTCCCGTCGGGACCGCCATGTATGGCTCGGTAGCTCAGTCGGTAGAGCAAAGGACTGAAAATCCTTGTGTCGGCGGTTCGATTCCGTCCCGAGCCACCATTTTGAATCATGTTGGATTTGTATAAATATTATGTAATGTGCCGGCTTAGCTCAATTGGTAGAGCAACTGACTTGTAATCAGTAGGTTGCGGGTTCAAGTCCTGCAGCCGGCACCATCCGCGGAGGGGTAGCGAAGTGGCTAAACGCGGCGGACTGTAAATCCGCTCCCTTTGGGTTCGGCGGTTCGAATCCGTCCCCCTCCACCATCTTAGGGGCATAGTTTAATGGTAGAACAGAGGTCTCCAAAACCTCCGGTGTGGGTTCGATTCCTACTGCCCCTGCCAAAGACGTGGCGGCTATGGCGAAGTGGTTAACGCACCAGATTGTGGCTCTGGCATTCGTGGGTTCGATTCCCACTAGTCGCCCCATATTCGTTTTAAAACATTGGGGTATAGCCAAGCGGTAAGGCAACGGACTTTGACTCCGTGATGCGTTGGTTCGAATCCAGCTACCCCAGCCATATATGCGGAAGTAGTTCAGTGGTAGAACACCACCTTGCCAAGGTGGGGGTCGCGGGTTCGAGTCCCGTCTTCCGCTCTTCGTTTCACGGCGGCATAGCCAAGTGGTAAGGCAGAGGTCTGCAAAACCTTTACCACCGGTTCGAATCCGGTTGCCGCCTCCATTTTTTTTGCGCCGATGTGGCGGAATTGGCAGACGCGCACGACTCAAAATCGTGTGGGGTAGCCCCCCGTGTGGGTTCGACTCCCACCATCGGCACCATACATAACGAAAAGCCTTTAAAGCCAATGCTTTGAGCAATTCAGAGCATTGGCTTTTTTGTTTTTTAGCATGCTAAAGCCAAAGCCTAATCGTGTGGACAAAAAAGATAGCATTTCCACCGTACTATTAAATACCTTTGGGATTATGTTTATTTGGATAATCTTAAAGGGGGGTATTAAATTGGCAAAAGTACGGGTTATGCAAAGAGCAGGATTAGAAGAAAAAACTTTGAAGGAATTGTACGATGATTTTCAGTTAGACAACAGAGTGAAAAACTTATCGGAAATGACAATCCGCTTTTATGAACAAAATTTAGTTCATTTCTTTCGATTTATGGAGGAAATAGGGATTAAGTACGTTAGGGAGATTGAGAAAAAGCACATTGATAAGTTCATTGTATGGCTCAAAAAGAAAGGGCTAAACGCGACCACCATTAATACGTGCTACAGGTAGTCAGGTTGCTTAAGCGCTCCCTTCTTCCGCTATCGGTATAATAGTTGGTCTGTATGCGGAAGAAGGATCCTGCTTGATGAACCGATTTCATCCAGCTAACATGTTTCTAGGATCGAGTAGAAATTACATAAAATGGTGAATACACCTTTTCTCTGTACTATTTGGATTTTATTAGATATACCACACGAAAGAGAGAGAACATGAGTTTTTGACACCTTTAATACTCTATCTAAGATGGATCGATCGTTAGAACATCCTGTTGTTTCGCGAAAATTTTCGTAACAAAAAATATTATTTTCGTTAAAATGGAGGTTTAAAAAATTATATTGACTTGAATATTAGTGTGAGTTATGATTGATTTACGAAAAAAACGAAAGAAAGCGCTTTTATAATTTTTTTGTTAACGAAAAAATTCGTAGGAGGTTTAAAAATGCTTCAATTTCCAAAAGATTTTATGTGGGGGGCTGCTACTTCATCATACCAAATTGAGGGAACAGCGACTGGAGAAGAAAAGATTTACTCGATTTGGGATCATTTTTCTCGAATTCCTGGTAAAGTAGCGAATGGTGATAATGGAGATATTGCGATTGATCATTACAATCGCTATGTCGAAGATGTTTCATTAATGAAAACGCTTCACTTGAAGGGATATCGATTTTCAACTAGTTGGGCGAGACTTTACTCTGGGATGCCGGGTAAGTTTAGTGAGAAAGGTTTAGATTTTTATAAGCGCCTTGTAAATGAATTGCTAGAAAATGATATTGAACCGATGTTGACCATTTATCATTGGGATATGCCTCAAGCCCTTCAAGAAAAAGGTGGTTGGGAAAATCGTGATATCGTTTACTATTTTCAGGAATATGCCTCATTTCTTTACGAGAATCTCGGGGATGTTGTGAAAAAATGGATTACTCATAATGAGCCATGGGTTGTGACATATTTAGGATATGGTAATGGCGAACATGCCCCGGGTATTCAAAGCTTTAAATCATTTTTAGCGGCCGCTCATCATGTCCTTCTCTCACACGGGGAAGCGGTAAAAGCGTTTCGATCAATTGGCCCGAAAGATGGGGAAATTGGTATTACATTGAACTTGACGCCAGGATATGCGGTTGATTTGAAGGATGAAAGAGCTGTCGATGCCGCTCGAAAATGGGACGGTTTTATGAATCGGTGGTTTTTAGACCCGGTGTTTAAAGGAAAATATCCAACAGATATGTTAGAAGTGTATAAAGATTATTTACCAGATGTTTATAAAGAGGGAGATTTACAAACGATTCAGCAACCGATCGACTTTTTTGGATTTAACTATTATTCAACAGCAACATTAAAAGATTGGAAAAAAGGTGAACGTGAACCGATCGTATTTGAGCATGTAAGTACAGGAAGACCAGTGACAGATATGAATTGGGAAGTTAATCCAAACGGTTTATTTGATCTGTTAGTGCGGTTAAAGAAAGATTACGGTGACATACCATTGTACATTACTGAAAATGGTGCTGCATACAAAGATTTCGTTAATGAAGACGGTAAGGTAGAAGACGATGAGCGAATTACTTATATACAGGAGCATTTAATGGCTTGTCATCGTGCGATTGAACAAGGAGTTAAATTAAAAGGGTATTATGTATGGTCGTTATTTGATAATTTTGAGTGGGCATTTGGCTATGATAAACGCTTTGGGATTGTATACGTCGATTATGAAACATTAGAGCGGATTCCAAAAAAGAGCGCATTATGGTATAAGGAAACAATTATGAACAACGGATTAATTGATCAATGAAGGAGGTGATGAATGAAAAAAGAAAGAGTTTCCTTTGTAATAGCGAAAAATGTTGGGGATTGGCCGCTACTACAAAGAAAACTAAAAGAATTATAACGTGAAACTAGCGAATGGGCAAACGAAATGGACAAGTCGCACAGAGTAAACGGTACGAAAGATATTGTGAAAAACAAGGGGGAAAGAATAATGAAAAAAAGAGCGCTTATGTTGTTGTTGGCATTCGTCTTTATGTTTGCAACTGCGTGCGGAAATCAGTCTGAAAGTACGAACGAATCAAAAGATAAAGGTTCGAGTGAAAAAGTGAAGTTAAACATGTGGGTGTTTGGAAGCACAGGTTATGAAAAGCTAGCTGAAGAGTACATGAAAGATCATCCGAATGTTGACATTAAAATTCAATCAACACAGTTTGATGATCACCACAACGCGCTATTTACAGCATTATCAGCTGGAAGTGGAGCACCAGATATTGCGATGATTGAAGTAAATAACATTGAACGTTATCGTGAGGCGCAAGATCGCTTTTATAACTTATACGATTTTGGTGCAAAAGATATTAAAGACAAGTATTTAGACTGGAAATGGCGCATTGGCGAAAGTGCAGATGGAAGTTTCTTGTTTGGTCTTCCAACAGACATCGGTCCAACGGCTATGTTTTACCGCGCTGACGTATTTGAAGCGGCCGGACTTCCAACAGATCCAGCTGAAGTTGCTCAGTTAATTCCGGACTGGAATGCATATGCAGAAGTCGCTGCAACAATTAAAGAAAAAACAGGAAAGCCAATTGCAGACAATGTTGAGCTTGTGTACAACGCATTGCGTGACCAAGCGCCTGTGCAATACTTCAATGAAAAAGAAGAGTTGCTAATTGAAAAAGAACCGTATATTAAACAAGCGTACGACTATACAGTTAGCTTAATTCAAAAAGGTTACCTTGGCAGCAACGGATTATGGACTCCTGAATGGGGGAACGCGATGGAAAAAGGAAGCTATGCAACGTTGCTTGCGCCTGCGTGGATGCAAGGGGTAGTTAAAGGAAATGCGCCAAATTCAGCAGGAAAGTGGCTTATTACAAACATGCCAGGTGGAGCAGGAAACTGGGGTGGTTCTTATTTAACGATTCCAAAAGAATCGAAGCATCCGAAAGAAGCGTATGACTTCATTCAATGGCTTGTTGCACCAGAGCAACAGTTAAAGTCGTTTAAAGACATGGGCTTATTCCCATCCACTCCTTCTGTGTATGATGCTCCTGAGTTCAAGGAGTATAAAGATGAGTACTTTGGTGGAGTAAACACAGCTCAAGTATTTGCAGAAGCAGCGCAAAAAGTAAAAACAGTGTACATGGGCAAAAACTATACGCTTGTTCAAGGGGAAATCATCAAAGCATTGACAAACGTACAAAAGAAAAAAGCTGATCCAGAAAAAGAATGGGAAGAAGCAATTAAACGTATTAAACGTCAACTTGAACGTCAATAAAACATACGAGGAAGGGATTCATTCCCTTCCCCTACTATGATTTTTGGAGGGAAATACAAATGGTATCCCATAATCATACAAATGCAACCGTCCGTCCAAAAGGATTGAGTGATAAGAAAAAAACGGCATTAGCTGGCTACTTATTTATTTCTCCTTTCTTTCTTTTATTCACGATCTTCGGTGCTTTTCCAATGCTGTTTAGCTTTTATTTAGCTTTTCAAAAATGGAATGGATTCGGTGAAATGACATTTGTCGGAGTTAAAAACTTTTCATTTATTTTTACTGATCCATTATTTTGGAAATCGATTTATAACACGATTGTAATTGGTTTATTAGGAACAGGTCCACAATTAATCGCTGCGTTAATTTTAGCAGTCGCTTTAAATTCAGCGATTGTTAAATTTAAAAGTGTATTTCGTGTCGCTTACTTTGTGCCGAACGTAACATCGATTGTTGCGGTAGCGATTATCTTCACCGTTTTATTTAGTGAACAAGAAGCAGGATTAGTAAATGCTACACTTAGCTTGTTTGGAATTTCGCCAGTAAGCTGGCAGACGTCTGAATGGGGAGCGAAAATTGCGATTGCGACGATGATTTTTTGGAGATGGGTTGGATATAACTCGATTATTTTTTTAGCGGGATTGCAGAGTATTCCGAAAGACCTTTATGAAGCAGCTGAAATTGACGGAGCAAAAAAGTGGCAGCAGTTTCTTTTCATCACTGTGCCTATGCTAAAGCCGATTATCGTCTTCGTTGTATTCACAGCAACGATCGGATCGCTACAAATTTTTGCTGAACCACTCATTTTCGGAAGTGGATTTAGAGAAGAAAGTATGACGATCGTATTGTATTTATGGAGAGAAGCGTTCTCAAATAATGCGTTCGGAACAGCCTCTGCGACAGCCGTCTCTCTATTTTTACTCATTATTGTATTTACGACAATTAACTTTTTTGCGTCCAATCGTTTAGATAAATCGGGCAAGTAAAAATATGGAGGTGAATGCAGATGCAACGTAAAAAAGGGTTTGTGGGTAAAGTAACAATCCATGTGTTGTTGATTATCGGTGCGTTATTGTCGGTTTTTCCGCTATACTGGATGTTTGTTATGGCGACTCAGCCGAATCATGTCATTAATAAATTACCGCCAGCTGTCGTGCCAGGGGATAAGCTAGTAGAAAACTTCCGAAACGTATTAGAAAACGTCGACTTTTTCGGGGCGATGTGGAACTCTTTTATTGTTGCTAGCTTAACGACGCTTGGGGTGTTATTTTTCAGCTCTTTAGCAGGTTTTGCATTTGCTAAGTTGCAGTTTAAAGGGCGGGAAAAGCTGTTTGCTGTTATTTTAATTACGATGATGATTCCGCCGCAATTAGGGTTAATTCCGCAATACTTCATTATTACAAAGTTAGGTTGGTTAAACGATTTAAAAGCAATTATCGTTCCGGGTTTAGTTAATGCTTTCGGTATTTTTTGGATGCGCCAATATATTAAAGACGCAATTCCTGATGAGTTGATTGAAGCGGCAAAAATTGATGGATGCAGTATATTTCGTGTATATTGGAATATCGTCGTCCCTTCGATTTTACCAGCTTTTGCAACGCTCGGTATTTTAACATTTATGTTCGTATGGAACGATTTCTTGTGGCCGTTAACCGTGTTGAGAGATGAATCAAGCTACACGATTCAAATTGCAATCCGTGCTCTCCAAGATGCATATGTAAAGGACTACGGTATGATTTTATCAGGAACATTTTGGGCAACATTGCCTTTAGTTGTTGTGTTTTTAATGTTTAACAAGTTGTTTATTTCAAGCTTGACGCAGGGATCCGTTAAACAATAGTGACATAACCGCGAACTAAAGTGCATTTATTTTTGATGGGAAAATTTATGTTATAATAAAGGTAAGATTATAAAATTAAGAAGGGATCGTATGAAAATTACCATTAAGGAAATTGCAAGATTAGCGGGTGTGTCACCAGGTACGGTATCGAAAGTGTTAAATAACTATCATGATGTCGGTGAAGAAACAAAAAAAAGAGTTCTAGAAATTATGGAGAAAACTGGATATGTGGCTGCGCGTATTCAAAAAGATACTGCTCATAAGTCGAGAGTAGTGGGTGTTATTTACGCCGGGGAAATCTACGCGGATTTCAACCACCCGTTTTTTATTGAGGTTATGAACTCTTTCAAAAAAACGATGGGGACATTTGGGTATGACCTCCTCTTCTTTTCAAATGAACGATTTGAAGAAGGGGAGGAAGATTATTATGAGCGTGCCATGCGTTACAAAGTAGACGGAGTAATCATTATTAGCGGTGAAAAAGTGCAACCATCTATCTATCGTCTAGATATGAGCGACATTCCGTGTATTGGTGTGGATATTCCGCTTGAAGGGAACCGCTCTGCATACATTATGACAGATAACTATAAAATTTCTGCGAAAGTAGTAGAGCATTTTTACTTATGTGGCTATCGGCATATCGGCTACATTGGGGGATTGCCGGGCGCACAAGTGACAAAAATTCGTGAACAAGGATTTCGCAACACGATGAAGGAATTTGGATTAACGATTCACGAGGAATGGTTCGTTCAAGGGGATTTCTTTATGGAAAGCGGCTATGAGGCGATGAAAAAAATATTGCTTTCGTCACATCATCCTGAAGCGGTGTTTGCAGCGTCGGATTTAATGGCATTTGGTGCAATGAAAGCGGTGAAGGAACACGGATTAAAAATACCTGAGGATATTGCGATCGTTGGGTGTGATGATATCGACGCGTGCAATTATACCGATCCACCTTTAACTTCCGTTCGTCAAGATAAAGAAAAGATCGGTCGGCTTGCGGCATATATGTTAAGAGACATTATCCATCGCCAATTTCAACCGAAAGCCGTCATGGTTGAACCGGAATTAATTATTCGAGAATCTTGTGGAAGCAATCGATTGTATGGAATTACATGAGAAACGGTTATCAGAAGATGTGTAGTAAGCGATATAAAGCTTGTCTTTTCTTTCAAACTTTTAAATCGTTTGAGTATCGTTTTTGAAAGGAAGACAAGCTATTTTTTATCTTTCTCCTATCGGTGCATTGAATTTTGAAAAGTTTAAACTTAAAGAGGTGGATTTTGTGAAAAAAACATCTCCATCTTCGAATCGTAGCGATGTGAAGCATGTGAGTCATTTTTTCTTCACAATTCGTGGGAGAATTGTTATTGCTTTCGGTATTTTAACTTAACGGTTTAGGATGGAGATGATACATTTTTACGTTTTATACAAGCGTGTTATGGTAAAAGGGGAATGCATTTTTGAAAAAGTTTTGAACAGAGTATTGACTTGTCCTAAGGGAGTCGATATAATGTAAAACGTAATTACGAAACAGGGATTCCTGTTTTTTATTTTTGTATCTTATTCGACAAATTTCTACTTTTTTTTGCATGCGGGTGTAGTTTAGTGGTAAAACCTCAGCCACGAGCGATACATCGTCGAGTGAGCGGCGAGTTGCCTCGACGCATCCATCATCATTGAATAAGCGAGAAGAGGAAGAGGCATGGTTGAGCGTGCTGGGTAATTGTGGACATAGTGAATACAATGATGCGGGTGTAGTTTAGTGGTAAAACCTCAGCCTTCCAAGCTGATGTCGTGGGTTCGATTCCCATCACCCGCTCCATACATACGGGGACAACGCAGTGTTTCGTTTCGAAGATGAACGGGGCATTGCGTTTTTTTATTTCGCTTGCCCCGCATGCATTATTTAACGAGTTGTGCATGTGCTGTACCGCCGTGAATTTGGATAAACATCTCTTTCATCGCTTGTAGCATTTGTTCGCATTGTGTTTCTGTGAATGATGGGAGAAAGTACACGATTTGAAGCGCATGTGTTGTTTGTTCCGTAACCATCGTTCGCTTTGAGTCGACAATTGGACTGCCGAATGCTCCTTTGTCATCTTTTGAGACAAGTTTTCGTTCAAAATTCGTTGTGCGATCATTGATGCCGATATATTCATCTGCTTGTGTACCGATTGTGATCACGATATCTCCTATGAGATGATCCCGATCATAAATACCGATTGGTAGTTTATAATATAAGGAAAAAAAGTTGTTAACATCAGCTGCTGAATGAATGGATGGAATAAATGTTTGTCTCTGCACGCGTCGAAGCAAACTTTCCGATGATGGACGGTATCGGCCCGGGTCTGTGCCTATTTGTTTAAATACGGATCGCCATTCTTTCACTTCCGGCCATTCAACTAACGGGGTTTGTTCCATATCAAAATATAACAGCTCTTGAAATTGACGAAGTTTCCCCCTTAACATGCTAGGAGATGGCCCAACGACGATGTGTTCATATGTAAGCACTCCAATTTTAAAATGAGAAACATGTTGTTTAATGCTGTCACAAATGGTTAGCATATCGTTCACTCCTTTTTCTTTACATTGTAACATAAACAAAATGGAAAGGAGGGATGGGAGGTGGACGTTGAAGCACTAAAGGAAGAAATCATTCAGTATAGCCGAACGATCGGCATTGATAAAATCGGTTTTGCAAGTGCTGATCCGTTTTTTGAGTTAAAAGAAAGGTTGCGTCAGCAGCAACAGCTTGGCTATCAATCAGGATTTGAAGAACCTGACATTGAAAAGCGGACAACCCCATCTTTATTGCTTCCAGAAGCACGTTCTATTATTGCGATTGCCCTCGCGTATCCGTCAAAGCTAAAAAATGCACCACGAAGCACGAAAACAGAACGAAGGGGCATTTTTTGTCGCGCATCTTGGGGACAAGATTATCATGTTGTTTTACGCGATCGCTTACAAAAATTGGAGAAATTTATTTTAGAACGTGTGCCAAACGCAAAAGTCAAATCAATGGTGGATACAGGGGAACTGTCGGATCGTGCGGTGGCGGAACGGGCAGGGATCGGATGGAGCGGGAAGAACTGTGCCATTATTACACCGGAGTTTGGTTCGTATGTTTATTTAGGTGAAATGATTACGAATATTCCATTTCCTCCAGATACGCCAATTGAAGACGAATGTGGAACGTGCACGCGCTGCATTGATGCTTGTCCAACGGGTGCGCTTGTGCAAGGGGGACAGCTGAATGCGAAGCGCTGCATCGCCTTTTTAACCCAAACGAAAACGTTCATTCCAGATGAGTTTCGCGATAAAATAGGAAACCGATTGTATGGATGTGATACGTGCCAGCTTGTTTGTCCAAAGAATAAAGGAAAAGACTTTCATCTGCATCCAGAGATGGAGCCGGATCCAGAAGTGGTGAAACCTTTATTAAAACAGCTTCTTCATATGACGAATCGCCAGTTTAAAGAAACGTTTGGACATCTATCTGGAGCATGGCGTGGAAAAAAACCGATTCAACGAAATGCCATTATTGCATTGGCCCATTATAAAGATGAAAGTGCCATTGATGATTTATTGATATTGCTTCAAAAAGATTCGCGTCCAGTCATTCGTGGAACAGCGGCGTGGGCGCTTGGAAAAATTGGGGATAATAAAGTTGTGCCGATTCTCCAACAAGCGAAACAACGCGAACAAGATGAAGATGTCATTCGTGAAATTGAAAAAGCGTTAGCGATGCTTGAACATGTGTAGTTGTTTTTCTTTCATCTCTGACATAACGTATTAAAAAACGAAAAAGTGGTGAACGGGATGAGAAAACGACTACACGATCTTCTCGATGAACGCATTCGTCATTTTTTTGTTAGCGATGTGATAGACGAAGAAGTGGAAAGAAAACGAAAGCTGTTGGCGAAGCGGAATGCGAAACTTGTGAAATGTGAAGGAAAAGGAGCGATCATCGAAAAAAAACATATCGGGCTACACACATTTGTGCGCTATATCGTTCATTTTCGTTTTGTTATTTCGCAAAATGGGTGGTTGTATGTGGAGGAACAACAAGAGGTGCGTGAAGCAACATTTGAGAAAAATGAACTTGTAGATGATCGTTTTGTTTTGCCGCATGTTGAGGCGGGACAAATAGAAAAAACATATGAACGAGATGATGATGAACGCGTTCGCTATACGTATGATCGATTAGCCGCAGTACGATATGCTGAAATATGGTGGAATGATTATAATCCAGCGTTTCAAAAATTCCCTGTCGATTGTACAAATTTTATTTCACAATGCTTGCATGCGGGGGGCATTCCGATGATGGGCTATCCCAATAAAACAAAAGGATGGTGGATGAGGAAAAACGATTGGAGTTATACGTGGACAGTCGCACACGCGTTTCGCTGGTATTTAAGCGGATCGAAAACAGGCATTCAAGCTGTCGAAAAAAAATCGCCGGAACAGTTGTCTCTCGGTGATGTCATTTGTTATGATTTTCAAGGGGACGGACGATTCGATCATACGACGATCGTTGTCGCGAAAGATAAACAAGGAATGCCGCTTGTAAACGCTCATACGTCCAACAGCCGTATGCGTTATTGGTCATACGAGGATTCAACCGCTTATACGCCGAATATTCAATATAAGTTTTTTCATATTATTGATCGAATATAGGAGTGAAGAATGTGGCTTTACATGTCGTTTTATATCAACCAGAAATTCCAGCAAATACAGGAAATATCGCGCGTACGTGCGCGGCAACAGGCACATCGTTACATTTAATCCGTCCACTCGGATTTTCGACGGACGACAAAATGTTAAAACGTGCCGGATTAGATTATTGGGACTACGTTGATGTGCATTATTACGATTCATTGCAGGAACTTTTCGATAAGTATAAAGAGGGAGAATTTTTCTTTATTACGAAGTTTGGAAAAACGTATTACACATCATTTGACTATAGTGATCAAACGAAAGATTACTTTTTCGTTTTCGGTCGTGAGACGAGCGGATTACCAAAAGACTTAATTGAAAACAATATGGAACGTTGTTTGCGCATTCCGATGAACGAATATGTTCGTTCGCTTAACTTATCGAATACCGCAGCCATTCTCGTATATGAGGCGTTAAGGCAACAAAACTTCCCGAATGTATTTTAAGCGACTTTCATTTGAAAGTCGCTTAATTTTTTACTTCTGGCTTATCGTTATATCCTGCTGTGAAGATCGCAGCCAGGAAAGCGAAAATGACGCCAAGAACAAGAAGTGTTTTCATACGAAATCTCCTCCCTTATGAAGTGACAAGAAAATGTCCGCGCTTTCATTATAGCTTAATTGCATACCAAGATGAAAGTCATACTTTCACGAATGATTACGGACATCCTTGCATACATATGGTATTAATCATGACGCTAGACATCAAAGGTGGAGGAGGTCCGTGTATGGACATTTTGAAAAAAATACAAAAATATAGAGAAGAAGAACAAAAATTAAAATGGGAAGGGACGTTCGCGGAGTATTTGGAAATCGTAAAAGAAAAGCCATGGGTAGCTCAGTCTGCTCATTCTCGCGTTTACAATATGATCAAAGATGCGGGCATAGAAGAAGTAGACGGAAAGAAAAAATACAACTTTTTTAGCGGACAATTGTTCGGGCTTGAGGAAGCGCTAGAGCGGCTTGTGGAAGAATATTTTCATCCAGCTGCTAAGCGATTAGATGTTCGAAAGCGTATTTTGTTGTTGATGGGGCCGGTAAGCGGAGGAAAATCAACGCTTGTGACGATGCTAAAGCGAGGGCTTGAAGCTTACTCATATACCGATCGCGGTGCTGTATATGCCATCAAAGGGTGTCCGATGCATGAAGACCCGCTCCATTTAATTCCGCATCATTTGCGTGATGAGTTTTATAAAGAGTACGGTATTCGCATTGAAGGAAACTTGTCGCCGTTAAATATGATGAGACTTGAAAAGGAATATGGTGGACGCATTGAGGATGTAATGGTCGAACGCATCTTTTTCTCGGAAGATAAACGTGTTGGGATCGGGACGTTCAGCCCGTCCGATCCGAAGTCACAAGATATTGCTGATTTAACAGGAAGCATCGATTTTTCGACGATTGCTCAATATGGATCGGAATCAGATCCGCGCGCTTATCGCTTTGATGGGGAGTTAAACAAAGCTAATCGCGGGATTATGGAATTTCAAGAAATGTTAAAATGCGATGAAAAGTTTTTATGGCATTTACTTTCTTTGACGCAAGAAGGAAACTTTAAGGCAGGACGATTTGCGCTTATTAGTGCTGATGAATTGATTGTTGCTCATACGAACGAAACCGAGTATCGTTCATTTATTGCGAATAAAAAGAACGAGGCGCTTCATTCGCGAATTATTGTCATGCCGATTCCGTACAATTTAAAAGTGTCAGAAGAAGAACGCATTTATGAAAAAATGATTCGTGAAAGCGATGTGGCAGATGTGCATATTGCCCCGCATACGCTACGAGTTGCTGCAATGTTTACCATTTTAACGCGTTTGAAAGAGCCGAAACGCGGTGATATCGACCTTGTGAAAAAAATGCGTTTGTATGATGGAGAGCTAGTCGAAGGATTTAACGAAGTAGATGTCGAAGAGCTGAAAAAAGAATATCCAGATGAAGGAATGAGCGGCATTGATCCACGTTATGTTATTAATCGCATTTCGTCTTGTATCATTCGAAAAGAAGTGCCGTCCATTAATGCGTTAGATGTATTGCGAGCATTGAAAGAAGGGCTAGAGCATCATCCGTCTATTTCAAAAGAAGATCGGGAACGTTATTTAAATTTCATTTCGATTGCAAGAAAAGAATACGATGAAATTGCAAAACGTGAAGTACAAAAGGCGTTCGTTTATTCGTATGAAGAATCAGCAAAAACGTTAATGGATAACTATTTAGATAATGTAGAAGCGTATTGTAACAAAGCGAAAATTCGGGATCCGCTCACAGGAGAAGAAATGAATCCAGATGAAAAACTGATGCGTTCGATTGAAGAGCAAATTGGCATTTCGGAGAATGCGAAAAAAGCATTTCGTGAAGAAATTTTAATTCGTATCTCAGCATATGCCCGCAAAGGTCAACGATTCGATTACAATTCGCACGAACGGCTGCGTGAAGCGATCCAGAAAAAGTTGTTTGCAGACTTAAAAGATATTGTCAAAATTACGACATCTACAAAAACACCTGATGAACAACAACTCAAGAAAATTAATGAAGTTGTCGCCCGGTTAATTGATGAGTATGGTTATAACTCTACTTCAGCAAATGAGTTGCTTCGTTATGTCGGAAGTTTGTTAAACCGATAAAGCATGCCGCACTTGGCATGCTTTGTTTTATCATCATAGAAAACAGGCTTGTCCTTCAGAAAGGGATTTGAACAATTTTCGAAATCATTTGTCAATTTTTTTCGGTAGTCGCATAGGATAAAGTAACCAACCATTCATTTATGATTTTTATTAGCCAACATAGTGTATGCGAGGAAAAAGAATTTGTGCATGATTATTTCATATGTAGGAGGGGAAAAAATGAGTAGAAACTTCATTGTGTCAAAGGAAGATTGGTCCCTCCATCGAAAAGGCCACGATGATCAAAAACGGCACGAAGAAAAAGTGAAAGAGGCAATTAAAAATAATCTCGGTGACTTAATTACAGAAGAAAGCATCATTATGTCCAACGGTCGCGATGTCATTAAAATACCGATTCGTTCGTTAGATGAATATAAAATTCGTTACAACTATGATAAAAATAAGCATGTCGGCCAAGGCGATGGGGACAGTCAAGTTGGTGATGTTATTGCGCGCGACGGTTCTGGTGACGGTCAAAAAGGACCCGGAAAAGGGCAAGGAGCAGGTGATTTGGCAGGGCAAGATTATTATGAAGCAGAAGTATCTTTAATGGAACTAGAAGAAGCTCTGTTTAGTCAATTAGAGCTTCCTGATTTAAAGAAAAAGCAACACGCCGACCATGTTGTTCAACATATTGAGTTTAACGATATTCGCCGAACGGGATTGATGGGGAACATCGACAAGAAAAAAACGATGATGGCTGCTTTTAAACGAAATGCATTAAGTGGCAATCCAAGTTTTTATCCAATTTATCCCGAAGATTTAAAATTTAAAACGTGGAATGAAGTCATTAAGCCGGATTCGAAAGCGGTTGTCATCGCAATGATGGACACGAGCGGATCAATGGGCGTATGGGAAAAGTATATGGCTAGAAGCTTCTTCTTTTGGATGACGCGATTTTTACGGACGAAATACGAAACGGTCGATATTGTTTTTATCGCGCATCATACCGAAGCGAAAATTGTAACGGAAGAAGAATTTTTTACAAAAGGGGAAAGTGGCGGGACGATATGTTCATCAGCGTATCGAAAGGCACTTGAAGTAATCGAAACAAAATACTCGCCGACAAAATATAATATTTATCCGTTCCATTTTTCCGATGGCGATAATTTAACGTCTGATAATGCTCGTTGCGTCAAACTTGTGCAAGAATTAATGAAAGTTTCAAATATGTTCGGATACGGGGAAGTGAATCAGTACAATCGCCACTCGACTCTCATGTCAGCATATAAACATATTAAAGATGAAAAATTTCGCTACTACATTTTGAAGCAAAAGTCGGATGTGTTACAGGCAATGAGGACGTTTTTCCGAAAAGAAGAATTGAAAACGCTCGTTTAAATCCTTGTGTCACACAAGGTTTTTTTTTGCGAAAAAACAGTTGACAAACGGGTGGGGGTTTTGTAATATACTCATAGAGGTAATGGTAATAAGTTATTTTTTTGAGATTAAAAATACCCTTATGAGTATAGAGAGGTGAGCGAAATGAAACACATACTTCCACAAGAAGTCGAACAACAATTAAAAGAAGGGCGTGCGCTAAGTATTATTGATGTGCGCGAAGATGAGGAAGTAGCTCAAGGAAAAATCCCAGGGGCTCGTCATATTCCGCTCGGTCAACTGCTTGAGCGGATGAATGAAATTGATAAAAACGAAGAGCATATTCTTGTTTGCCGTTCAGGAAATCGAAGCGGTATGGCCTGTCAACTGTTAGAAAGTTACGGATACCGCGTTGTAAATATGACAGGCGGTATGCTTGAATGGACAGGTGAAATTGAACGATAGGGGGGAATGGAATGACGATTCATGTCGATCTTGTGGTCGATGCAAAGGGGCTCACGTGTCCGATGCCGATTGTTCGCACGAAAAAGGCGATGGAACAGCTACAGCCTGGTCAAGTGCTTGAAGTGCAAGCGACAGATAAAGGGTCACTTGCGGATATTCAAGGTTGGGCCAAAAATACAGGGCATCAATATATCGGCACGATTGAGGAAGGTGATGTACTGAAACATTATCTTCGTAAAGCAAATCCTACAGAAGTAAGAGAAGAAACAAAATATCCTCACGTTATCGCTTTAGAGGACTTACAAAAGAAAGTAGAAAACAACGAACAAGTATTTATTTTAGATGTGCGCGAGGAAGCGGAATATGCGTTTGGTCATATTCCAGGAGCATATCATATCCCGCTCGGACAATTAGAAGAGCGATTAAATGAATTAAATAAAGATGAAACGATTTATGTGATTTGTCGAACAGGTAATCGTAGTGATTTGGCTGCACAGCAACTCGCTGAAAAAGGATTTACACATGTATTTAACGTTATTCCAGGTATGACACAATGGAAAGGAACAATGACTAAAGGGGGAAATGAACAATGAAAAAACGTGTAGCTATTATTGCAGCAAATGGTGGTTTATTTGACGCATATAAAGTATTTAACATTGCAACAGCAGCAGCAGCAACAGAAGCAGAGGTAGCCATTTTCTTTACATTCGAAGGATTAAATTTAATTCATAAAGAAGCGTATAAACAACTGCCACTTCCAGAAGGAAAAGAACAAATTCAACAAGGATTTGCCCAAGCAAACGTGCCATCTATCCCAGAGCTTGTAAGTATGGCGCAAGAAATGGGAGTGAAGTTTATCGCTTGCCAAATGACAATGGACGTCATGGGATTAACAAAAGATCAGTTCGTTGATGGCATCGATGTCGGTGGAGCGGTGACATTCCTTGACTTTGCAAAAGATGCTGACATCACGTTAACATTTTAAGGAGGAAGAACATGAAAGCAGATCTTCTCGTTGATGCAAAGGGTCTTGCATGTCCAATGCCAATTGTTCGCACGAAAAAAGGAATGGATACACTCCAATCTGGTCAAGTTTTGGAAATTCATGTAACAGATAAAGGAGCTAAAAACGACTTATCTGCATGGGCAAAGTCAGCTGGGCATGAAATGATCGATATGGTCGAAGAAGGAGACGTACTAAAATTTTGGATTCGGAAAGCGTAACAAGCATCGGGCATATGTCCCGATGCTTCATATAAGGAGTGAATAAGCATGGCCATCGGTTTTATTATGACAATTTTTTTAATTGGATTTATCGGTTCGTTTATTTCAGGGATGGTTGGAATTGGCGGATCGATTATTAAATATCCGATGTTGCTTTACATCCCACCATTGCTCGGTTACGCGGCGTTTAGCGCCCATGAAGTATCAGGAATTAGCGCCATTCAAGTACTGTTTGCGACGATTGGAGGCGTTTGGGCGTACCGTAAAGGTGGATATTTAAATAAAACGTTAATTATTTATATGGGAACGAGCATTTTAATCGGTAGTTTTATTGGTGGTTATGGTTCGAAATTAATGAGCGAAGGTGGCATTAACATCGTTTATGCGGTGTTAGCGACGATTGCTGCGGTGATGATGTTTGTTCCGAAAAAAGGAATTGATAACATTCCACTTGATCAAGTCACATTCAATAAATGGCTTGCAGCGGCGTTAGCATTTATTGTCGGAGTGAGCGCTGGTATTGTTGGTGCCGCAGGGGCATTTATTCTTGTACCAATTATGCTTGTTGTATTAAAAATTCCAACGCGTATGACGATCGCTACATCATTAGCGATTACGTTTATTTCATCCATTGGAGCAACTGTAGGGAAAATTACAACAGGTCAATTTGACTTTTGGACGGCGTTTATTATGGTTGTTGCCAGTTTAATTGCTTCTCCGATCGGAGCGAATGTCGGAAAAAAAGTAAATACAAAAGTATTGCAGTTTATTTTAGCCGCGCTTATTGTAGCAACAGCAATAAAAATTTGGTTGGATATTTTGTAAAAGTTGTTGAAAAGTTCATCCTTTATGCTATAATACGTATAGGGGTATATGAAATACCGAGACATAAAGGAGGAATAATCATATGATTACAGTATATACGACAACAACATGTCCATATTGTACATTATTGAAAAACTTTTTAGCTGAACACGGCATCCCATTTAAAGAAGTGAATTTGCATCAACATCCTGAGGCTGTTGAATATGTTGTTCGATCAACTGGGCAGATGGGTGTGCCACAAACTGAAATTAATGGACGTTGGGTGATTGGATTTGATCCGCAACGCATTATGCAATTGTTACAACAATAATTTTTTTATCTATAAAAATACCCTATAAGGTATAAAGGAGAGGTGGAGAGTAAATGGCAGTACATGCATTAACGGCACAACAAATAAATGAGATGATTGTAAACAAAGAACCGTTTTTCTTATTCGATGTTCGCAACGAATCTGATTTTGCTGACTGGAAAATCGAAGGAGAACATATTGAATATTTAAACGTCCCTTATTTTGAGCTCATTGATGGTGTGGAGCCTGTGTTAGAACGTTTACCGAAAGATAAAAAAATCGTCGTCGTTTGTGCTAAAGAAGGTTCTTCGATGATGGTCGCTGACATGCTTGCCGAAAAAGGATTAGAAGTGTTTTATTTAAAAGGCGGCATGAAAGCGTGGAGCGAATATTTATATCCAGTTGTTGTTTACCAAGATAACGACATAAAAGTATATCAATTTATTCGCGTCGGTAAAGGTTGTCTTTCTTACATGGTCGTATCAGGCAAAGAAGCGCTAATCGTCGATCCATCTCGATTTATTGATGTTTACAAAGAAGTGGCGCAAAAAGAAAACGTAGCGATTACACATATTGTTGATTCACATTTGCACGCCGACCATATTTCTGGTGGATATGAATTAGCAAAACAAACAGGTGCGACGTATTACTTAATGAAGAGTGAAGGGGCAGTATTTGAATTTGAACCGTTAGAAAACCACGATCGCATCGAATTTGAAAAAGTAAGCTTAGAAGTGTTAGCGATTAAAACACCAGGCCATACACCAGGTAGTGTATCGTTTTTCGTAAATAATAAATTGTTGTTCTCTGGCGATACGATTTTCGTTAGCGGTCTCGGGCGACCAGATTTAGGTGGAAAAGCACGTGAGTGGGCAAAAGACTTATACGACACAGTATATAACAAAGTCGCACAAATTGCAGATGATGTCATTGTTCTTCCTGCGCACTATGCAAACTTCGATCAAGAAGTGAATGCGCAAGGATATATTGGCAATACGTTAGGAAACATTCGTCAAATGAATGAAATTATGCAAGGAAAAACAGAAGAAGAGTTTGTAGAACATGTGGCACAATCTGCATCTTCTGAAACACCGCCAAACTTTGAAGACATTATTGCTATTAACCGCGGCGTAAAAGATGCTACACAAGAGCAACAACAAGAACTTGAAATCGGTCCAAACCGTTGTGCTGTTCACCATACGCATTAAAAGGAATTTGATTTAACCTCGCGATTTGCGAGGTTTTTTTTCGATGTTGTGAAACTTTTTGGACACAATAGTCGTATGTAATGTATGTGAAGGCATTCTCTTTCATTTTCATTCACTTTCCATTAAAATATAAAGTAACGGAGGGATGATTGTATGTTTTTTCATCCAATGGATTTTTTAATTTTAATCGCATTCGGGGTATCGATTTGGGCGCAATTTAAAGTAAAAGGAAACTTCAGCAAGTGGTCAGACGTACCGGCTTCATCAGGTTTGACAGGTGCAGAAGTGGCGCGTCTCATTTTAGATCGCAACGGACTATACGATGTGCCAGTTGAGCTCGTTCCTGGTACGTTGACAGATCACTATGATCCGGTTGCACGTGCGGTTCGTTTATCAGAGCCGGTTTACTACGGCCGTTCAATCGCGGCTGTGTCTGTAGCTGCCCATGAAGTTGGCCATGCGGTGCAACATCAACAAGCGTATGGTGCGCTCGTTTTACGTCATCGTATGTTTCCACTTGTGAATTTTACATCTGGCATTGCGCCGTTCCTTCTTTTTGGTGGCCTTTTAATGCAACAGTTTTCATTGATTGGATTAGGGATCATTTTATTCTCGTTTGCCGTTGCATTCCAAGTTATTACATTGCCAGTTGAGTTTAATGCAAGCTCACGCGCCAAAGACTTTATGATTGCGGAAGGCATTATTCGCAACGAAGAAGAGCGTGGGGTAAATAAAGTATTAAACGCCGCAGCGTTAACATATGTTGCTGCAGCGCTTATTTCGGTGTTAGAATTAATTAAGTATGTGCTTATTTTTGTACAAGGAAACGATGAAGATTAATCAATAGGAGGTGACATCCGCACGCATTCATGCGTGCGGACGTTCGTTGGACATATTTAGTTTATGGATGATTGTTTTTCTTATTGCCTTGACTGGTTTTTTTGTCGCTTCAGAATTTGCGATTGTAAAAGTGCGTCCATCGCGCATCGATCAACTCATGGAGGAAGGGAACAAAAAAGCAGTAGCAGCCAAACATGTCATCACTCATTTAGATGAGTATTTATCTGCAAATCAATTAGGAATTACAATGACATCACTCGGGCTCGGTTGGCTTGGGGAACCGACGGTAGAACGAGCACTTCGCCCACTTTTTGACGAATTTCACGTATCTCCATCATTTGCACATGGCGCTTCATTTATTGTCGCATTTGCAACGATTACGTTCATTCATGTCGTTGTTGGTGAATTAGCACCGAAGACGATTGCTATTCAAAAGGCAGAGGCGATTACATTGTGGACAGCGCGCCCGCTCATGTTATTTTATCGCGTCATGTATCCGTTCATTTGGTTGTTAAATGGGTCTGCCCGTTTAGTCGTCCGTTTATTTGGTTTTCAATTGTCGAATGAAAAAGAATTAGCACATTCCGAAGAAGAATTGCGCCTGCTTTTGTCAGCAAGTTATAAAAACGGAGAAATTAACCATACGGAATATAAATATGTCAATAACATTTTCCGTTTTGACGATCGTGTCGCAAAAGAAATTATGGTTCCGCGCAAAGAAATTGTCGCACTAGATGTCAATGACTCCATGGAATACGTGCTACAAACGATGCGCGAAGAAAAGTATACACGTTATCCTGTCATCGACGGTGATAAAGACCATATTCTTGGATTAGTAAACGTAAAAGAGTTGTTTACGGACCTTGTTGTGAATTGTCATGAGCGCAAACAGCTGCGTGATTATATTCGTCCAATTATTCAAGTGATTGAAACGATCCCGATTCAAGATTTGCTTGTAAAAATGCAAAAAGAACGTATCCATATGGCTATTTTAGTTGATGAATATGGTGGAACATCTGGTTTAGTGACCGTTGAAGATATTTTGGAAGAAATTGTAGGGGAAATTCGGGATGAATTTGACATAGACGAAACTCCGCTTATTCAAATGATCGATGACAATCGTACGATCGTCGATGGAAAAGTGCTTATTAGTGAAATTAACGATTTATTCGGATTAGAAATTGACGATACAGACGTCGACACGATTGGTGGATGGATGTTAACGGAGCGCTATAACATTCGTCCTGGAGAGCAAATGGAGTTTGGTGGCTACGTTTTTAAAGTCTTGCAATTGGACGGTCATCATGTGAAAAAAATTGAAGTGACACGTCTTCCCCATAACGTAGGTGTAGTGACAGATATGAATGAAGAGGCAGCGTTATAATAACGTGCCTCTTTTTATGTGACCGAAAATGGTTTCATCAGGCAAAGCGGAACAGGTGATGCGCTCCTCGGTAAACGGGTGTAGAAACGATAAAGAGAACGCATGTAACGCTTGTCGATCGATCCACGGTTTTCCTCCATATAACGTATCACCAACTAATGGATGGCCAATATAGCTCATGTGGACACGAATTTGATGCGTTCGTCCTGTATCAAGCGTGAGACGAACAAGTGATACGTGCTTTTGTTTGTCATATTGGAGACGTTCATAGTGCGTGATAGCTGTATCTCCTGTTTTTGACACGCGGCGTCTTGTTGGATGATGGCGATCACGGCCGATCGGTGCTTCGATCGTTCCCTTTTTTTGTTTGACATATCCGTGAACAAGCGCAATATATGTGCGACGAATCGTTCGTTTCGCTAAATATTGATCCAGAATAGCCCCAGCAAGTGCATGTTTGGCGAATAAAATAACGCCGCTTGTATCGCGATCGAGCCGATGAATATGACGAACTTTACTATAAATGCCTTCACATTGAAAGTGGAAGGCTACAGCGTTTGCTAACGTATTTGTTTGACTCGGTTGCGTCGGATGGACGTCCATATGCGCTCGTTTGTTAACGACAAGCACGTGATCGTCTTCAAATACAATATGAAGCGGTACGTATGTCGGAGTTGGTTCGATTTGTTCTTCTTTTATACGAATGCGAATGCGATCGTTCGGTGAAATGATTGTATGAAAAGGAACGATGTTGTCGTTGATGGCTACACCTTTTGTCATTCGCCATTCGTGTAACATTTTTTTAGGAACGAACCATTTCGTTTGGAATGCTTGTTCGAGCGATAAACCGCCCCATGATTTTGGCGCTTCAAACAGAAGCCAATTTCCTTTCTTTTGCACATTCATTCGTCTCACTCTTTCTATACAATAAATTACCAACACTATAAAGTACGTTGATATGTTACAATTTCGTTATACATTAGGAAATGAAATGGAAAAAAGGTGAGGCAATTGAAAACCGTTTACGTTGCTACGGAAGAACAAAAGCAATATATTCATTCGCTTATTGAACAGTTTTATACATGTATTTTTCCGAAATATTTTACAGACGATGAAATTGAAACGTTTCAATCGCTCGGTGTATTACAATTTGAAGCTTCCACGTATGACGGAACGTTGAAAGAGGCATTTACGATTATTTCTGCATTGCAATCATTACAAGCCATCATCGAGTTTGTTTCGTTCCATCATCGTTCCGCTCATTATGAACAGCTGTTTCAGCGTAATATTGAGCAGCTAGAACAGCATGGTATTAGTTTTCCACTCACTCTTGAACATTTTTTGCATCAAAGAGATGAGTATGTAAGCATGTATATGAAGCCTATTCACGCTTGGGTGATGTAAAAAAGCCTTCGTGATGAAGGCTTTTTATTCCATTTGTTCAAACCATTTTCGAAATACGTCTTCCTCGTAATATCCTTCAATGCGCGCGACTTCTTGTCCATTTTTAAAGTGAACAATGGTCGGTGTTGCCTCGATATGATACTCATCCCAACCTTCTTCAAATTCAAGCAGGTTAAATTGTTTTAAGTCAATGCCCATCTCCTGCGCAAGTGGAGCAACGATTGGTGTCGTTTTTTTACAAAATTCACATGTGGAACTGTAAAAGTAAACGGTTATCGTTTCTTTCTTGTTTAATGCTTCTCTTAATTCGTTAGGTAAAATAATGTTTTGATAGTTCGGGTCATCGAGAAGATCGATCGTCGCGGGGTGCAACTCTTCTTTTCCGAATGGATTTCCTTCTGCTTTTTGTTTTTGCGTATAAGACGTAATCCAAGCGAGCGCCCCGAATAAAATGATAATAATCCCACCGAAAATAAGCAATTTTTTCATTCGTCTTTCCCTTCTTTCTCCATTTTTATAAGACGATAGCTTATGATGCTAATGGAAATAAAAGCAATAAGTGCTAAAAACGGGATGGTCATAAATCCGAACCAGTTGATGTACTGTCCTGTACATGGTACAATGCCGCACGATGGAGCTGTATCACGGAAAAATGTTATTTTTTGAATGAGATAATGATAAGAAGAAATCGTGCCACCGATAATAGATAACATTAGTGTATAACGGGCGATTTTAAAATCTTTGCGCACAAAAGCCATGCCAAGTAAAAATACTTGCGGATACATAAAAATGCGCTGATACCAGCAAAGTTCACATGGAATAAACTTCATTATTTCGGAAAAATAAAGGCTACCAAGTGTAGCGATTAGCGCAACGATCCACGCAGTTAATAAATGATTTTCTTTCCGCGCCATGATTCCACCTTCTTATTTTTTACTCTTTGTTCATTATAGTACATCAAAAGAAATAATGTAAATTGCGACGATATTTTACTTACATAATGAACGAATGAACGCACACAATAAAAAGCGAAAGGGGAGGATGATATTGAATCATACAGTTGAATCGATTATGACGCGCCAAGTGGCAACGGTCACACCAGATCAGTCCGTTCAAGAGGCAGCACAGTTAATGAACGAACATAATGTTGGTGCGATTCCTGTTGTTGAAAACGGAAAAGTAAAAGGAATGATTACGGACCGTGACATCGCTCTTCGTACAACGGCACAAGGGTTAACCCCTTCGACACCTGTTTCACAAGTGATGACAAGCAATGTTGTCACAGGTACGCCAAACATGAGCGTGAATGAAGCAGCGAAAGTGATGGCGAAAAATCAAATTCGTCGTTTGCCGATCGTACAAAATAATGAGCTTTGCGGTATCGTTGCACTTGGTGATATCGCAACAAACCAAGCATATGATGAGGCGGCAGAACAAGCGTTATCTGAGATTTCCGAACCTTCATATCATTAAACAAGAAAGGGGCTTCCTTACAAGAAGCTCCTTTTTATCATTAAAGTATAAAACTTCGGATTTAGGGAGCGATCTAGCTCCAAGCGCCATCGGTGTGATGCGCTCCGCCCCTTCTTTCGGCGGCTAATCCTTCTCGATGGGGCTTGTGCGCTCTTCGCGGAGCCAAGGATGGCGACATTTCGCCGTTGCCCGCAGGATGTGGGTTGCCTTTAGGCGAAATTGGGGCGCTTTGCGCTTTTCGTATTAAAAAAGGAATTTGTATAAAGAAGCGAGAATAAGTTACAATGAGCAACGGATATGGAGGGATAAATGTGACTTGGAAAACAGTATACGAACGTTGGAAAGAAGCGCAATTAGATGAAGAGCTGCGTGCACATTTGGAGCAACTAGAGCAAGATGAAAAATTGTTAGAAGACTGCTTTTACAAAACGTTAGAGTTCGGCACAGGAGGTATGCGCGGGGAGATTGGACCGGGAACGAACCGCATGAACATATATACGGTGCGAAAAGCATCGGCAGGATTAGCACGATACATCGCGTCGTTTGGGGAGGAGGCGAAAAGAAGAGGCGTTGTGATCGCGTACGACTCGCGTCACAAGTCGCAACAGTTTGCGATGGAAGCAGCCAAAACGCTTGCCACCCATGGTATTCAGACGTACGTATTCGATGAGCTTCGCCCGACACCGGAGCTTTCATTTGCCGTCCGTCATTTACGTGCTTTTTCGGGTATTGTCATTACTGCAAGCCACAACCCACCAGAGTACAACGGGTATAAAGTATACGGAGAAGACGGGGCGCAATTGCCACCACACATTGCCGATGTTGTTATTGCATACGTCAATGCGATTGAAAACGAATGGGAACTCGTGGTTGAACGAGAAGAGGTATTAAAAGAAAAAGGACTTATTCAAATGATTGGCACAGAGATTGACGATGCGTACATACAAAAATTAAAAACGATTTCGCTACGTCCAGAACTCTCTCACGAAGTTGATGTCAAAGTCGTATTCACACCGCTTCATGGCACAGCAAATAAGCTCGTTCAACGTGGATTAAAGGAATTCGGCTATGAACACGTGTTTGTTGTAAAGGAACAAGAACAACCGGACCCGAATTTTTCAACGGTAAAATCGCCAAATCCGGAAGAACATGCTGCGTTTGAATTAGCGATTCAGCTTGGAAAACAAGTCGATGCAGACGTGTTAATTGCAACAGACCCGGATGCAGATCGTTTAGGCATTGCGGTAAAAAATGAACAAGGAGAATACATCGTTTTAACAGGTAATCAAACAGGTGGGTTGTTACTTCATTACATTCTTTCACAAAAGAAAGAAAAAGGGATATTGCCACCAAACGGGATCGTATTTAAAACGATCGTCACATCTGAATTTGGGCGTGCGATTGCCAAATCATTTGGAATCGAAACGATGGATACATTGACAGGGTTCAAATTTATTGGTGAAAAAATTAAACAATATGAGCAAACAGGAGAGTATGTATTCCAATTTGGATACGAAGAAAGCTACGGCTATTTAATTGGTGATTTTGCCCGTGATAAAGACGCGATTCAAGCTGCTTTGTTAGCTGTTGAAGTGTGCGCGTTTTATAAAAAGCAGGGCTTATCTTTATACGAGGCACTTATGCAATTGTTTGAACAATATGGATATTATCAAGAAGGGTTGCGTTCGCTCACACTAAAAGGAAAAGAGGGAGCCGAGCGAATCGAGGAGTTACTCGCCACGTTCCGAAATGAGCCACCGACGTTTGTTGCTAATCAGCGCGTCGTGACTCGTGAAGACTATAAGACGAGAGAACGGGTGTATGTGGAAACAGGCGAAAAAGAAGCAATCGATTTACCAAAATCGAACGTGTTGAAATATACGTTAGAAGATGGCTCGTGGTTTTGTGCGCGCCCGTCTGGCACAGAGCCAAAAATGAAATTTTATTTTGGTGTAAAAGGGAAGACACTTGCAGAAGCAAAACAACAATTGGAACAATTAGAAACAGCGGTGATGGAGCGGGTATATACGTTAACAGCTGATAAGGTGTAATGCCTTATCAGTTGTTTTTTGAATGTAGAACAAATAATATGAAGGCGATATGTAGAAAGGGTGAGTTCAGCATGTTACAAGGACAAGTAGCAATTGTGACGGGGGCATCTCGTGGCATCGGTTTAGCGATTGCACATAAATTAGCGGAACAAGGGATGCAGCTCGTATTAATCGGTAGTTCGTCGGATATTCACCGTGTAGGTGAGCAGTTAAAAGATGTAAAAACGTTTCAAGTAGATGTATCAAATGAACAACAAATGAATGAAGTGGTTGAAGCGACCATAGCTGCATTCGGCCGCATTGATTTGCTTGTGAATAATGCAGGTATTGGTGTATTTAAATCGGTTGAAGAAACGACTGTCGAAGAATGGAAGCGGTTGTTTGAAGTCAATGTACAAGGTGTATTTATCGGGACGAAAGCCGTTCTCCCACAAATGAAAAAGCAACGTTCTGGTACGATTATTACCGTTTCATCCGACGTTGGACGATACACCATCGCAAACGGCTCCGCATATACAGCGACGAAATATGCGGTTCAAGGATTTTCAGGAAGCGTGGCTCAAGAAGTGCGCCCATACGGCATTCGTGTCGGTACGATTAATCCCGGCATGGTCGATACATACTTTGCTAACTCTACGCAAGGATTGCCAGAAAAAGCAGAATGGTTAAAGGCAGAAGACGTCGCCGAAGCTGTTGTCTATATGGCAAGCGCACCGAAACATATGTTGGTGGATGAAATCGTATTACATCCGCTTATTCAAACGTATCCGGTCGTATAAAAAGCGAAAGGAGATCGTTCCTTTCGCTCTAATAATCATATTGCATCGTAAGCGTTGGCTCTTGTTCATACACATCTAACGCGTGATCGATGTAACGCAACAATGCATTTAATCGCTTTTGGACGACGGTATAATCTTTTTCGAAGTTGTATGCATGAAGAAACTGTTCAATTTTTTTTGAAAGTAAATCGTCTTTTGTGCGTACCATAAGAATGAGTAAATGATCCCATTCCGATCGGTACGTATAGTAAAGCGCTTTGTCGTAATCGGCTGTATGCACCGCAAACCCTCCTTATCATGAGGAGCTATATGTAGTTTATGAAAAAACGGTCATTTTTCTCGCTGTAAATGTTGTGCGATTTGGCAGAGGAGAGTTGGACATGGAGAAACACGTTGTGTATTATGAATCACCGATCGGTTGGTTACAAATCATTGGAACGAATGAAGGAATTGAGCGGATTGATGTCGTTGAACGAGGTAGAGATCAGAACGAAAAAGTGGCGGAGCCTCTCATGCAATCGCTAGAAGAACTTGAACAATACTTCCAAAAGAAACGGACGTCGTTTTCAATGCCCTTAAAGCTCGTGGGCACGCCGTTTCAACTGCGTGTATGGGAAGCATTACAAACGATTCCTTATGGACAAACGGTTTCATATGCCGATATTGCGAAACAAATTGGGCAACCGAAAGCGGTGCGAGCGGTTGGCAACGCTGTCGGCAACAATCCCATAACGATCGTTGTTCCTTGTCATCGCGTCGTTCGTACGGGTGGGGGACTTGGTGGATATGCATGGGGAACCGAAAGAAAAAAATGGTTACTTACACATGAAACGCGCTGAAAGCTCAGCGCGTTTGTCCTAATAACCATTTCGCATACGGAGAATTGGCCGGTAAAATGACAACCGTATCTTCGCCGATCGTTGTCTTATACGATTCGAGCGTACGGTAAAATGAGTAAAATTCAGGATCTTTTGCGAATGTTTCGTTATAAATTCGTGCTGCTTCTTGTTCACCTGCTGCGCGAATGCGCTCCGCATCCGCTTGCGCTTTAGCGAGCATTTCTTTCACTTCGCGGTCTGTTTGCGCGATAATACGTTGTTTTTGGGCATCTCCCATTGATAAATATTCTTGTGCTTTCGATTCACGCTCGGAAATCATACGTTTATAAACAGATTGCTCGTTTTCTTCCGGTAAGTCAATGCGTTTTAAGCGCACATCGACGACGCGAATGCCGTAACGGTCTTGTTGTAACAGCTCGTTTACTTTCGCTGTTACTTCATCGTTTAAACTGCCGCGCGATGACTTTTCATCGTTAATAATTTCATCGTAATTTAACCGTCCAAGCTCGGTGCGGACAATGGAGAAAATAAATTCATCCATTTTTGATTCTGCATTTTCTAACGTACGCGCGTTTTGAATCATCTCTTTTGGGTTTGTAATTTCCCAAATGGCGTAATGGTTGACGAGAATGCGTTTTTTATCTTTTGTATTAATTTCTGCTTCGGCGACGTCATAAAAAATTTGGGCTTTTGGCAATGATGTGACGCTTTGAATAAAAGGAATTTTAAAGCGTAATCCTGGCGTTTGATCAATGCGAACAATTTCACCGAATTGACGTACAACTTTATATTCATTTTCATGAACGATGTAGACGTTTGTTAAAGCGATAACGAGTAAAACAAGTCCGATGCCTCCCCCGATAAGAAAACGAAACCATTTCGTTGGCAGTTTATCTTTCAAGCTAATGACGTTTTGATCATCTTGGAAGTTTGTCATTCGTTACCACTCCCTTGCTCTTTCTTTTTCTCTGTCGTTTGTTTTTCGATCGGTTGGATTGGTAAATATTTTAACGTATTGCCATCGTCATTCATAATGTAAATGCGCGTGTACGGTAGCACTTGTTCAAGCGTTTCAATCATTAACCGCTGTTTTGTAATGTCTTTTGCGTTTTTATATTCTTCGTATAAGGCATTAAATTTGGCGACATCCCCATACGCTTTTTCAATGCGTGCTACTTTGTCTGCTTCCGCTTGGGAGATGAGAGCGTCTTTTTCCCCTTCGGCTTCTTTCGTTCGTTTGTTACGATATTTATTCGCTTCGTTAATTTTTGTGTTCATTGTTTCGCGCGCATCTGTGACATTTGTAAATGCTTTGCGCACTTCGTCGTTCGGTAAGTCAACGTCCTGTAATTTCACAGCTAAAATGGAAATACCGATATCATATTTTTTCATTAATGCGGTGAGCGATTCGCGCACATCCGCTTCAATTTTTGCTTTACCTGACGTTAACGCATCATCAATTTTTGAACTACCAATGACGCTGCGCAAAGAAGCAGACGTCGCGTTATATAAAATTTGTTCCGGTTCGTATGAGCGATAAAGAAATTTTGCAGGATCAGTAATTTTCCATTGAACGACCATATCGGCAAGAACAATATTTTCATCGCCTGTAATCATTTTCGTATCCCCTTGGTTTGTAGCGACAACTTTCCCGTTTTCTTCTTTGTAGCCAAACTGTAAACTAAACGTTTCTCGCGACAACGTTTCGACCGTTTGAATCGGCCAAGGAAGTTTAAAATGTAGTCCAGGTGTTGTCACTTCTTCATCAATTTTTCCAAATGTTAAAATAATGGCTTGTTCTGACTCATCGACGGTGTACCATGATGTTAGTGCAGCAACAAGAAGAAAAATGCCAGCAATCGACCCGATGACGACCCCTGTAATAGAACGCTTATCCATATAAACCCACCTTTCTTGTTATTTATATGTATGTACGGAAAAAACAGAAAAAAGTTTCATTAAAAAAGCTACTGATGTGTTCAGTAGCTCATATATATTTTCTTTGCACGTTTCGTCCGTCGTATGTGAACAGCGTCGGTTTGTTTTCGATGATTGTTTCCATATGAACGGCGCGGCCCCAAAGTTGATAAATGTAAGGAAGCACTTTTTCTAAATATTTGACGTCTAGTTCAATGCCTTCGTACGAATGTTTTAAATATAGCTCCCCATTGCGCATATAGTCGCCGTCATTGACTGTAATGTATGGAAAGCCACCGTTGACGCGCATGTTCACAAGCTGATCGCGCACATGTTCCCAATGTTTATCAACAATTTTATAGTCTTTTCCTTGTTTTTGGAATAAATACATATCTTCACGCATAACGAGTTCTTTCGTTAAATAGTTGCGCAAAAAGGAAATATCGGACTCTAATTCACGTACTTCGAATATTTTCGCTCGTCCTGAACCTGGTTTGACCCCGAGCTTTTTCATTTCTTCCGTCGGATTGTCCCACCGTTTTTCAATATCTTCAAAAATTTTCAGTCCTAAATAGTACGGATTAATGCCTGTACGTGAAGGTTGCACAACACCTGCATTTAATTTCGCAAATTCAATCGCTTCATCGCTCGTTAAATCCATTTCACGTAAAATGCGTTGATGCCAATACGTTGCCCAGCCCTCATTCATAATTTTCGTTTCAAGTTGAGGCCAAAAATAAAGCATCTCTTCACGCATCATCGTTAAAATGTCGCGTTGCCATTCATCAAGCTCGCGACTATATTCCTCAATAAAAAGCAACAAATCTTTTTCGGGTTGCGGAGGAAATTTTCTTCGTTTTTTTCGAGTAGATGATGTTTTCCTTTTTTCATCAAGCGACCATAGATCGTCATATGGGGACGGTTTCGGTGCTTCATCATCTTCTTCGTATACTTCTGTATCCGCTAACGTCCACGCCAGCTTTGGACGAAGAAGCGAAGGATCAATATGTTCTTGAATAGCTAAAACAGCATCTAAAAATTTTTCAACTTCTTGTTTCCCATATTCATGTTCGTAATGTTTAATTCGTTCGGCTGTTGCCGCCATGCTTTCGACCATGTCTCGTTTTGTGTTGCTAAAGCGAACGTTGTTTTTAAAAAAGTCGCTATGGGCAAGGACGTGTGCGACAATTAATTTATTTTGAATAAGGGTGTTTGTGTTTAATAAAAAGGCATAGCACGGATCGGAGTTAATGACAAGCTCGTAAATTTTACTTAATCCGAGATCATAATGAAGTTTCATTTTATGAAATTGTTTCCCAAAACTCCAATGGGAAAAGCGTGTCGGCATGCCGTACGCTCCGAACGTGTAAATAATATCAGCTGGGCAAATTTCATAGCGCATTTCATAAAAATCAAGCCCAAATCCTTCGGCAATTTCGGTAATTTCCGCAATCGCTTTTTCTAATGCTTTTTGCTCATCACGTTTCATCGCATTCCCTCCTTATGACAATGTATGAGCGAGTGAATCATTTGATACGTCAGGAATCATTGATTGACTTTATATTTTCTTTCGTTTATATTTAACTATGTTAAATATTTATATCGTTAAAAAGGTGGGGTGTGTATGGAGCAGACGCCGTTCACCGCGCTTGTTGAGCGATTAGAGCATGCGTTTTCGTTAGCCCTTCGCAAATTGGCAGCTGACTTGGCTAAGGAAGAAATCGGCTTAACGAAACCGCAGTTTTTTATTTTAAACTTGTTGTCGAAGCGTGGGAAATGTACAGTAAGTGAATTGGCGGACGAAATGTTTGTTAAACCGAGCGCCATTACTACGATGATCGATCGCTTATATAAAAGTGGGTTTGTATGGCGTGATCGAGATGAAGAGGACCGGCGTGTCGTGTATGTACAGTTGTCTGAAAAGGGGAGAGAAATGCTTGAACATGCACGAGCGGAGCGAAGAAAAATTATTGAGCGTTATTTAAGCCAATTACAATTTGATGAGCTCGAACAGTTTGTCCATATTATCGAAAAAATTGCTGCGATAAACGAAAAAGAGGAGAAGTGAGACGTATGAAAGAACAAGCAGCGATACAAACAAGTATTGCGAATATACAACAAAAACGAGGTATTTTAATTACGGGGCTTCTTGTTGCGATGTTGTTTGGGGCGTTAGATGGCACGATTGTTGGGACAGCGTTGCCACGTATTGTTGGGGAACTTGGTGGGTTGAGTATGATGGCTTGGCTGACAACAGCATATATGCTCACATCGACAACGATCGTTCCGATTGCAGGGAAACTCGCTGATTTATTTGGACGAAAGTCGATTTATGTTACAGGGTTAGCAATTTTTATTATCGGCTCAGCGCTATGTGGCATGGCGGACACGATGAATCAGCTTATTATTTTCCGAGCCATTCAAGGCATTGGTGGAGGTATTATGATGCCGATGGCGATGATCGTCATTGGTGATTTATTTACGGGAGCAGAGCGGGCAAAATGGCAAGGTGTATTTGGTGGCGTATTTGGATTAGCGTCTATTCTCGGTCCACAAGTTGGTGGATGGATTGTAGATTCGTTAAATTGGCGTTGGGTATTTTACATTAATCTTCCTGTTGGTATATTAGCCATTGTTCTCATTTCGCTCGGTTTGCATAATCATCGCGTCGCTGAGCGAGTAAAGCTTGATTTGGCAGGCATGTTTACGATGGTTGTAGCCGTTGTTTCGTTGTTGCTTGCCTTAACGTTCGGTGGCGATAAATACGATTGGCTATCGTGGCAAATTATTTCTTTACTAGCTAGCTCGGTCGTTTTCTTTCGTTTATTTGTATTTGTAGAGCGAAAAGCAGAAGAGCCGATTATGCCGATTCATTTATTAAAAAATAAAACGTTTGTTGTGCTTAATAGCGTCGGGTTTTTTATGTCTGTCGGCATGTTCGGGGCGATTATGTTTGTACCGCTCTTTATGCAAGGCATTATTGGCATGAGCCCATCAGAATCAGGAACGATGATGTTTCCGATGATGTTTGCGCTTATCATCGCAAGTATGATCGGTGGACGACTTGTACAAAAAATTGGTGTTCGCCCGCAAGTGATTGTTGGAATGGTGCTTGTGGCGCTTGGTTTCTTTTTACTATCAACAATGGATGTCGATACGAATAAATGGACAGCGATGTCATTTATGGCGACGCTCGGTTTTGGGCTAGGATTCGTCAACCCAGTTATTACGCTCGCGTTGCAAGAAGTATTTCCGAAGTCGCAGCTCGGCATTGTAACATCATCGAGCCAATTTTTCCGGCAAATTGGAGGAACGTTTGGGGCAACGTTGTTAGGAGCAATTATGAACCATCGGTCGAAAGATTTATTAGAAGCAAAATTTCTGCCGTTGTTAGAGAAATTGCCAGCGCAAGCGCAAGCGATGACAGATTCATTTAAGCAACTTGTTGAATCGAACCCCCAAAGCGTATATTCCGTCATTTTAAATCCGGATACGTTAAAAAAAATTCCTGAACAAATGCAACAAATGTTTGTGCCTGTGTTAAAACAAACGCTTGTTGATGCGTTAAGTGATGTATTTTTGTATGGATTGATTTTCGTTGGCATCGGCTTTATTTTTGCGATGTTTATTGGTCGCATTACGATTTCCAATCGAACGAATAAAGTGAATGAAATGGAATAAACTATAAGTATAAAATAGGCAACGATGATGAATCGTTGCTTATTTTTGTTCGCAGTTAAACCGTTTGCACAATAAAAACGAAATTTTTTATGAAAAAGTGCAACTTCCTCTTTCAACAAAGCTGTTTGTATATTAACATGAAAGAGTAAAGAATATTGAAAGCGATTTATGCTGAATGGATTGAGGAGGATTTGGCGTGAAAAAAGCTTGGTGGAAAGAAGCGATTGCATATCAAATATATCCGAGAAGCTTTATGGATTCAAACGGAGACGGCATCGGTGATTTACAAGGGATTATTCAAAAGCTCGACTATTTAAAAGACCTTGGAATCGATGTCATATGGATTTGTCCGATTTATAAATCACCGAATGCTGACAATGGCTATGACATTAGCGATTATCAAGACATTATGGAGCAGTTTGGGACGATGGAAGATTTCGATCAATTGCTTCGAGAAATTCATAAGCGCGACATGAAAGTCATTTTAGATCTCGTCATTAACCATACGAGCGATGAACATCCTTGGTTTATTGAATCGCGCTCGTCACGGGACAATCCAAAGCGCGATTGGTACATTTGGCGCGATGGAAAAAACGGCAAAGAACCAAACAATTGGGAAAGCATTTTTGGTGGTTCGGCATGGGAATATGACGAGGCGACGGATCAATATTATTTGCATGTGTTTGCAACGAAGCAACCGGATTTAAATTGGGAAAATGAAGATGTTCGTCGTGCGTTATATGACATGATCAATTGGTGGCTCGATAAAGGCATTGATGGGTTCCGTGTTGATGCGATTTCACACATTAAGAAAAAAGAAGGTCTCCCTGATTTACCAAATCCAAAAGGGCTTGACTATGTCCCTTCATTTGACGGACACATGAATCAAGAAGGGATTATGGACTATCTTCGCGAGTTGAAAATGCAAACGTTTGCGCGTTATGACATCATGACAGTTGGAGAAGCGAACGGAGTAACGGTCGAGGAGGCAGAAGATTGGGTCGGTGAAGAAAACGGCATTTTTAATATGATTTTTCAGTTTGAGCATCTTGGACTTTGGCAAAAAGGAACAGATGGCGGTGTCGATGTTCGGAAATTAAAACGTGTATTAACGAAATGGCAAAAAGGATTAGAAGGTGTTGGCTGGAACGCACTATTCCTTGAAAACCATGACCAGCCTCGTTCCGTGTCGACGTGGGGAAATGACGAACAATATCTTGTTGAAAGTGCCAAAGCATTAGGGGCATTATATTTCCTTATGCAAGGAACGCCGTTTATTTATCAAGGGCAAGAAATTGGCATGACGAACGTCCGATTTGAAACGATTGACGAATATGACGATGTCGCCATCAAAAATTATTATCGTATTGAACGTGCTAAAGGGCGTTCTCATGAAGAAGTGATGCAATGGATTTGGAAAAACGGTCGTGACAATTCACGCACGCCGATGCAATGGTCTGATGATGAAAACGCCGGATTTACAACAGGAACACCTTGGATTGGTGTGAATGAAAATTATAAACAAATTAATGTCAAAAAACAGTTGCAAGACCCGAACTCTGTGTTAAACTTTTACAAACGCATGATTCAACTAAGAAAACAGCATGACGTATTTGTTTACGGAACATACGATTTAATGTTAGAAAACCATAAAGCAATTTACGCATATACGCGCACGTTAGGTGATGAAAAAGCGATCGTCATCGTGAACTTAACAGACCGAAAAACGATGTATCGCTGCGATGCATTGAAATTAAATAGCGAGCAATTGGTGTTAGCAAACTACGATGTAAAACCGCATAAACATGCGACACGCTTTACATTGCGTCCATATGAAGCGCGTGTATATTTAGTGAAATAATGAAAATCCCCTTTTCCGACATGGAAAAGGGGATTTTCACATTTTTTTCACGTACTTTTCAAACTTCTCGCAAATTCATATTTTACATTTACATGTGTAAAACATGAGTGGAGTTGGAGGAAGACATATGAAAAAAACGCGCAATTTGCATTTATGGATTGGACTTATTTGTTCGGTATTTTTACTTTTGGAAGCGGTGACAGGATTGTTGTTGACTGAGCGTTGGTTAATGGGCATGGGTGGACATTCACATGGTAGCCATGAACATGCGCATGGTGATGGAGGTGGACATGCGCAGTTAAATATGATCGATGCAGTAAAGAAAGCGAGTGAATCCGGTGCGTTTTCCATGGATGAAGTTGGTGTCGTGATGAATCATGGGATGTATATGGTACGGTTGAACGATAAAGACGGGACGTTAGTGACGATTGCGCCAGACGGTACAGTTGTGAAAAAAGAAGTGAATAAATTCGCATCATTTGTACGTGCGATTCATGTTGGAAAATTGGGGATTTGGAACCGTTTAATCATTGATGCAGCAGCTATTTCAATTATGATTTTGACAGGGACAGGAATTTATTTATCCGCAAAAATTTTGCGGGCGCAAGCGAAAGCGAAACAACGAAAAGTGGTCGCATAAACGAAAAGCACTTCGCATGAACGGTTTGGGCGAAGTGCTTTTTAACTAATTCGTTTCGTTGGTGTTTGTTGAATTTTCCCTGTCCCGTTGCATAGTGAGCATGTTTTATAAAGCGATAAACAAATTTTCATTTTCTTTTTTCCGAAGCATTTTGGACAAATTGTTTTTAATGCCATTATCATCACCTCTTTAGAAAGCGTTTTCAATTATAGTATACCTTGTTTTTGTGTCATGTGTGCACGATCATTTTGTCCATTTTTAAACAGGTTGGCATGCGCCAACCTGTTACTTACGTGAATGTACTTCGTAAATGGCAAATTTCAAATAATCACCTTCATCGGCGGCAAGTAGTTTTGGATGATCGTATCCTGCACCGCTCCAATGAATTTGACGTAAAATTTTCTTCGCATCAAACGCTGCTTCCGTAACCATCGCTTGAAACATATCTGGATGCACATGATACGAACAACTTGCTGTCACGAAAAAGCCGCCGTCTTTCACTAACTTTAAGCCGTTTAAATTAATATCTTTATAGCCGGCAAGCGCCTTTGGCACCGCATGAGCGGATTTTGCAAACGCTGGTGGATCAATAATGACGACATCCCATTTTTTCCCCTGTTGTACGCATTCGCGTAAGTAGTCAAACGCGTTCGCAACGACGAAATCGACATTTGTAAATCCGTTTAGCTCCGCGTTTCGCTTTGCTGTTTCAATCGCATGTTCAGAAATATCGACAGCGGTCACATGTTTTGCCCCGTATAAGCAGGCGTTTAACATAAATGAACCTGTATGCGTAAAACAATCGAGCACGGTCGATTCGCTTGTAATCAGCGGCTTGATGGCAGCACGATTTTGACGTTGATCGAAGAAAAATCCTGTTTTTTGTCCGTTTTCGATATCGACAATGTATTTCACGCCGTTTTCTTCAATTTGTACGTTCGTATCGCACGTGCCATACCAAAATCCTTTTTCTTGTTTTAATCCTTCTAATTCGCGCACGTGAACGTCGTTGCGCAAATAAATCGCTTTCGGTTGAAAAACGTCAAGAAGCGCTTGTAAAATCCATTCTTTTCTTTTTTCCATGCCGAGCGATAAAATTTGCACAACGAGCACATCTTCGTACTTATCAACGATGAGCCCAGGTAAAAAATCGGCTTCTCCATAAACGGCGCGACATGAACGAACGCCCGGAATCATCCGTTCGCGATACGCCCATGCTTGACGAATACGGTTCATAAAAAATGGCGCGTTTAATTCGTCGTTTGGATTTTGCGTTAACACGCGCACGATCATTTGTGATTTTGGATTAATATATCCTTTCGCTAAAAAGTGACGTTGATGGTTATATACGTTGACGAAATCTCCCGGTTCAAAATCTCCTTCAATATAATCGACTTCGCTTTGAAACACCCACGGATGTCCAAGCTCGAGCCGCTTTTTTCTTTTTCGTTTTAAAAATACATTTGCCATACATCCCACTCCTGACTATATATTCGCTACTTTAGCATACAGGAAGAACACGATGCGCGCAAATGGTGGAGAAAAATATTTGACAATTCCATGAAATATGCTAATATTAGTGACAAAGTGAATGATGCAAATGTATTCCACTAGGGGGGCCTTTAGATAGGCTGAGATCAAAGTGTGCCTTTGAGACCCTTAGAACCTGATCTGGATCATACCAGCGTAGGGAAGTGGGAACGGTGCGAAGTGTATCTTTTATTAATTTCCATCGTTTACAACCACTTTCTTTGCGCAAAGAAAGTGGTTTTTTATTTTTCTTAAGGGGGAGAGGTTATGTTGTTTTCAGAGCAGTTGCGCAAAGCTGTCGATCCGATTTGGGAAGCGAGCTTTCATCATCCGTTCGTGAAGGAGCTTGGGGAAGGAACACTTGATTTACGTTGTTTTCGTTATTATGTATTACAAGATTCATATTATTTGACACACTTTGCAAAAGTGCAAGCGCTTGGCGGGGCGATGGCTGATGATTTACAAACGACCGCAAGCATGGCCCATCATGCGCAAAGTACGTATGAAGCTGAGCTTCGTTTACATGAAACGTTTATGAAAGAGCTCGGTATTACAGAAGAAGAAAAGGCGTCGTTTGTTCCTGCTCCAACTGCGTATGCGTACACGTCCCACATGTATCGCGCGTCGTTTGCAGGACGTTTTGGCGATGTATTAGCTGCCATTTTACCGTGCTATTGGTTGTATTACGAAATTGGTGAGCGGTTAAAACATTGTAAGCCGAATCATCCAATTTATGCACAATGGATTGAAGCATACGGCTCTGACTGGTTCAAACAGCTTGTCGAACAACAAATTGCGCGTTTAAACGACATCGCAAAAACAGCTAGCGAAAACGAGCTAGAGCGGATGAAGCAACACTTTGTGATCAGCAGTCAGTATGAATATTTATTTTGGGACATGGCGTACAAATTAGAACGTTGGCCAATGGAAGAGGAGGATGTTTATGCAAACGAAAGGGCTTAAATTAACAGACGTATTAACGACCGTTGTGGTGGCGATTGTGTTTGGGATTGTGTATAAAGTGTGGGGACCGCTTTACTATGCGGTAAAACCGCTTGGACTTCATCTTGATCAACTTATTTATGGCATGTGGTTTATTGCGGCAACTGTTGCCTATTTATTAATTCGTAAACCAGGAGTGGCGCTCCTTGCGGAAGTGGCTGCGGCATCAGGAGAGTTTTTAGCTGGTTCTGAATGGGGACTTGAGGTGCTATTTTACGGCTTTGTGCAAGGATTGCTCGCTGAGCTTGTTTTCGCCGCTTTCCGCTATAAACGTTTTGATGTGGCGGTTGTGTCGCTTGCAGCGGTTGGTTCAACGATCGCTTCATTAGTGCTTGATTTTTACAAAGGATATATCGATCAATTAGCATGGTGGAATTTAACGTTATTTATCGGTGCGCGTTTCATTGGAGCGATCATCATTGCTGGCGTATTTGCTTATTCGCTTGTGAAAGCGCTCGAAGCGACAGGTGTGACGCAATTGTTGCGTCCGACGACAAAAGAAGATTACGACTCGCTTGATAAATAGAAGGTGACATCATTGATCCATATCGAACAGTTGCGCTTAAAATTTCCGGGGGCAGAAAAGCGGTTATTTACCGATGTATCGCTTTCGGTTAAAAAAGGAGAAAAAGTGTTGCTTTTAGGCCCATCGGGATGCGGAAAATCCACACTTTTGCAAGTGATGGCGGGCATTATTCCGCGCTCGATCGATGTGCCGATGAAAGCGAGTAAACTGCACATTCCAAATCGTGTAGGCTATGTGTTTCAAGATCCCGATGCCCAGTTTTGTATGCCGTATGTTGATGAAGAAATGGCTTTTGTTCTCGAAAATCTCGGTGTGCCACGTGCAGAGATGGAAGAAAAAATAGCGCACATGCTTCGCCTTGTGCGTCTCCGTCTCCCGCACGTTCATGTACCGATTCAAACATTATCTGGAGGAATGAAACAGCGGTTAGCGATTGCGTCAGTTTTAGCGCTTGAACCTGATGTGTTATGTTTAGACGAACCGACAGCACTTCTTGATGAAGAAGGAACAAAAGCGGTGTGGGAAACGTTAAAAGAAGTGGCGGAGGATCGAACCGTTGTCATTGTTGAACATAAAATTGATCACATTGTTGATTTTGTCGAGCGCATCATTTTATTTAACGAACATGGTGAGATCATCGCTGACGGCGGAACGAATGAAATTTTTTCAACGTATCGTTCGTTTATTACAGAACAAGGGATTTGGCATCCAGACGTGTGGGAGGCGTATAAAAAGCCAAAAACAGCGCAACAACCGTATGCACAGGGGGAGGTTCTTTTATATATACAATCGCTTCGCGGCTTTCGACAAAAAGAAGAAAAAATAGCGGTCGACGAGTTAGTGATTCATGCCGGTGAATGGATTGCGGTTACAGGGGAAAACGGTGCAGGGAAAAGTACGTTGTTGCAAAGCTTAATGAAACTCATTCGAACAGAAGGCGATATGTATTGGCAAGGAGAGCTCGTCAAACATGAAGGATTGTTATATGACAACATTGCTTTTGTGTTCCAAAACCCCGAGTTTCAATTTGTTACAAATCGTGTAGATGATGAGTTAGCGTACTCTTTTCGTCTTGAAAAACGTCCAGAGCACGAAATAGCCAAAGAAGTGGAGCGACTGCTCGAACGGTTTCATTTAAGTGCGCAACGGCATTTACATCCATACCAATTGTCGATCGGGCAAAAGCGGCGACTAAGTGTTGCTGCGTCGGTGACGGAGCAACATCGCCTATTGCTTCTTGATGAACCGACGTTCGGACAAGATGCAAAAAATACGTTTGCGCTGCTTGAGTGGCTAGAGGGGTATCGGCAACAAGGAAAGGCGATTGTTATGGTTACGCACGATGAGCATATTGTATCGCAATTTGCAACGAGGCGGTGGGTCATTGAAAGCGGAAAGCTTGTCGCTGATGAAATGATTGCACCGCGGATGCTTGTACGAGGTGAAATAGGATGAGATGGAGCATTGACCATCGCGAAACATGGTTGCATCAAACGAATCCGACAGCGAAATTGCTTTTCTTTTTGCCGATGTTTGTTGTGATTGTTTTTGTCCATAATCCGAACGTACTCATCAACTGGACGATCGGATTTACCGCCTTATTTATGTTGTTTAGCGGTTATCGGATGAAGCATATGCTTTTATTTTTTGCTCCATTTTTGTTCATTTTCATTTCTACGTCGTCGTCGATGATTTTGTTTGGAAAAGGGGAGACGACGTGGTTTCGTTGGGGGCTTATTCATATTACCGAAGAAAGTTTTTACCGCGGCGTTCACCTCGGCTTTCGTACGCTTTTGTTTGCGATTTTCGGATTAATGTTTGCGCTCACGACAAAGCCGGTGCTTTTATTTTACTCGCTTATGCAACAAGCGAAAGTGAAACCGAAATATGCGTATAGTTTTTTAGCAGCTATTCGTTTATTGCCGATCATGTTAGAAGAATTTCAAACGGTTCATCAAGCATTAAAGGTGCGACGAGCTGCTAAAGCGAAAGGGTTTCGCGGTAAACTCGAATTGGTGAAACGATATGCCATCCCGCTTTTATCACAAAGTATTCGCCGCGCTCAGCGCATTGCAGTGGCGATGGAAGCAAAAGGATTTACAAATGAGCGAACACGGACGTTTTATTATGAAGTGACGATGGGGAAATATGACATTTATTTACTTATCGTCATATGCGTGATCGTTGCAGCTGGATATTACGTCGCGGACGTGTTCCCATACGTGGCGATAAAGGATGTGCGGTAAGTATGAAAGAGTTCCATCTCATCTCAACAGGCAATCAGTCGATGGATACGTTTGTTCATACGTCATCGCTTGTTCATTCATATGTCGATTACATTCATATTCGTGAAAAGCATCGCTCAGCGAAAGAAATTAGCATGATGGTGGAAAAGTTGCTTGAAGCAAATGTGCCAGCACAAAAAATTATCGTCAATGATCGAGTGGACGTCGCAGTCGTTTATGGCGTTGGCGGCGTTCAGCTCGCTCATCATAGTTTGGCGCCTAAACGAATAAAAGAGAAGTTTCCGTTTTTGCGTGTCGGTCGATCTGTTCATACGCTGGAAGAAGCAAAACAAGCGGAAGACGAAGGAGCGGACTACGTCGTTTACGGACATATATACGAAACGAATTGTAAAGAAGGATTGAAGCCGCGTGGGGTTTCATCGTTGCAGCAGTTGGCGAGTTACATATGCATTCCTGTCGTTGCCATTGGAGGCATTAAACCTTCTCATGTTCGTGATCTGTTTATGGCAGGGGCAAAAGGGATTGCGGTGATGTCTACTGTATTTGATGCGGATGATCCGCTGTATATGGTTCAACTATATCGGAAACAAATGGGGGCGAATACATGGACGTTTTAATTGTTGGGGGAGGTATTATTGGCAGCAGCATCGCTTTTGAGTTAACGAAAAGAGGAGCGTCAGTTGTCGTTATTGAACGTGGTGCGCTCGCACAAGAAGCATCATCGGCCGCAGCTGGGATGCTTGGTGCGCACTCTGAGTTTTCGACAGATCATCCTCTCATTCCGCTTGCTTTAAAGAGTCAAGCGATATTTCCAGACGTCCTCGCTGAATTGTATGAGTTAACGCATATAGTCGTCCATTGGAATGAAACAGGAATGTTAAAACTGGCAACAACGATGGAAGAGTACGAAAAATTAACGGAACATTATGAATTTTGGAGGCGTATTCAATCAACACACGTCCGTTGGTTAACAGCTGATGAAGTGGCGCAAATCGAACCGCACGTACGAAATGAGTACGGTGCGATGTATACGATCGATCAACAAGTGGATGCTAAACAGCTTTCGCTTGCTTTCGCTCGGGCAGCGATGGCAAAAGGGACGAAGTTTTTAACGTATACGGAAGCGTACGATTTTATTGTTGAACAAGAACGTGTTGTAGGGGTAAAAACAACGAGTGGTTCGCTATATGCAAAGCATATCATTATTGCGTGCGGGGCATGGACGCCCATGTTAGCTGAAAAGTTGCGGTTATCGCTACATATGTATCCGGTCAAAGGAGAATGTGTTTCGGTAATGACAGAAACCCCTCTTTTACAAGCTACTGTATTTGCGAAAAATGGCTGCTACATCGTGCCGAAAGCGAATAATCGACTTGTCATCGGAGCTAGTGCGATTGCGCATTCATTTACGAAAAACGTGCAAACATGTAGCGTGCATCAATTGTTAACACGCGCAATGCAAATCGTTCCGGCTATTGCTCATTGTACATTCGAGAAAACTTGGGCAGGCATTCGTCCACAGACAAAAGACGGTCTGCCTTACATCGGGGCTCATCCACAATACGCAAACGTGTTTATTGTAACAGGACATTATCGCAACGGCATTTTATTAAGTGCGATCACAGGTCGATGTGTGAGCGATATGCTTGAAGGAAAAGAAATACCATTTGATATGACACCGTTTTCGCCAACAAGAAAGGGGGAGGGGCATGCGTTGCATCATTAATGGTGAAATGATTGACTTGCCAGCTCACATTCGTACAGTTGCTCAATTGTTGCATCATTTTCATATTCATGAAAAAATCGCAATTGTTGAAATCAATATGGAGATTATTCCGAAAGCGCACTATGGGCATAAACAGATTGCTGATGGTGATCGCATTGAAATTGTTCACTTTGTAGGGGGAGGATAATATGTTACAAATTGGTCCGTATACATTTCAATCTCGCTTATTGCTTGGTACAGGGAAATATCCAAATATCGACATCCAAAAAGAAGCGGTTGAAGCGTCGGGGGCAGAAATTTTAACGTTTGCGGTAAGACGGATGAACATTTTCGCACCCGATCAACCGAATTTTTTAGAAAAAATAGATGTAACGAAATATAAACTGCTACCGAATACGGCAGGAGCAAAAACAGCAGAGGAAGCGGTGCGTATCGCCCGTTTAGCAAAAGCTTCTGGGCTTTGTGATATGGTGAAAGTGGAAGTGATTGGGTGCGATCAAACGTTGTTGCCTGATCCTGTCGAGACGTTAAAAGCGACAGAAATGTTATTAGAAGAAGGATTTATCGTTTTGCCGTACACGTCAGATGATGTTGTGCTAGCGAAGCGACTGCAACAACTCGGTTGCCATGCGATCATGCCCGGCGCCTCACCGATCGGATCGGGACAAGGAATTATCAATCCATTAAACATCCAATTCATTATTGAACAAGCAACTGTTCCCGTAATTATCGATGCGGGCATTGGCGGTCCAGCCGATGCGGCATTGGCAATGGAATTAGGGGCGGATGGAGTATTGTTAAATACAGCTGTTGCTTCTGCGAAAGATCCGGTAAAAATGGCAAAGGCGATGAAGCTTGCGATTGAGGCAGGGAGACTTGGATATGAAGCAGGGCGCATTCCAAAAAAGAAATATGCTACAGCGAGTAGCCCGAGCGAAGGGATGAGCATCGTCTAATGGATCGCTACTCTCGTCAACAACTGTTTGCTCCCATTGGGGAAAAAGGGCAACGATACATTCGAGAAAAGCATGTGCTCCTTATTGGTGCGGGGGCTCTTGGGGCAGCTAATGCAGAGACGCTTGTTCGTGCAGGTGTTGGAAAAATAACGATTGTTGACCGCGATTATGTTGAGTGGAGCAATTTACAGCGACAACAGGTATATACGGAAGAAGACGCGATGAAACGATTGCCGAAAGCGATTGCGGCTTCTGTTCATTTACGAGCGATCAATAGCGACGTCGTTGTTGAACCGATTGTCGCCGATGCGGACGCCCGATTGATTGAACAGATTGTTGGGCGTCATCGCCCCGATGTGATCATTGATAGTACTGATAATTTTGATGTGCGTATGATCATCAACGACGTCTCTCAAAAGTATAGTGTGCCGTGGATTTACGGGGCGTGTGTAGGTAGTTATGGATTAAGTTATGTGATTATTCCAAATGAAACGCCATGTTTACGTTGCTTGCTTGAAGATGTCCCACTCGGTGTTGCCACGTGTGATACAGCTGGAATCATTAGCCCTGTCGTTCATATGGTTGTTGCACATCAAACGGCTGAGGCATTAAAAGTCTTAGTAGGTGATAAACGTACAAACCGCAAGCTCGTTTCGTTTGATGTATGGCACGGACAATATCGGATGATCGATGTGCACAAGTTAAAAAAAGATGATTGTTCGTCGTGTGGTAAAAAACGAATATATCCAGCCCTCCAATATGAAAATGAAACGAAATTTGCGGTATTGTGTGGGCGTGAGACGGTACAAATTCGCCCTGCGCAACGAGGGGAGCGTGAATGGGCAACACTTCTTTCTTTTTTACAAAAACAAGGCATTCGCGTTGAACAAAATGAATATTTGCTTGCGTTTACCATTCATCCTTATCGTTTTGTCGTCTTTTCCGATGGGCGTGTATTCATTCATGGGATAAATGATATTCAGGAAGCGAAAAGACTATATTATCAATATTTGGGGTGAAAGAATGGTATATAAAGCATTGACGATTGCTGGTTCCGATAGTGGAGGAGGAGCGGGCATTCAAGCCGATTTGAAAACATTTCATCAATTACACGTGTTTGGTATGTCAGCTATCACAGCTGTAACGGCGCAAAATACGCTCGGTGTACAAGGAGTGTACCCCCTTCCAATCGAAGCGATCGAAAAACAAATCGACTCGATTGCAATTGATTTGCCGCCAAATGCAGTGAAAACAGGGATGTTATTTAGTGAAGAAATTATTGAGCTAGTTGCTCGTAAAATAAAACAGTATGGCTGGGTTCGTGTTGTTGTCGATCCGGTGATGATTGCAAAAGGTGGGGCTCCATTGTTAAAACAAGAGGCGGTAAAAGCGCTACAACGTCATATGTTGCCACTTGCTCGCGTATTAACACCGAACATTCCAGAAGCGGAAGTGTTGACGAATATGCGCATTGAAACGTTCGAACAACGAAAAGAAGCTGCCAAAAAACTTCACGATATGGGTGTTCAATATGTCGTCATGAAAGGGGGACATGGGGAAGGGGAGGAACTTGTCGATCTTTTATATGACGGAGAGCAATTTTATGAATGGAAAAGTAGGCGGGTTCATACGAAACATACGCATGGAACAGGATGTACGTTTGCTGCAGCCATCACAGCTGAACTTGCGAAGGGAAAAACAGTATATGAAGCTGTAAACATAGCGAAACAGTTTATTCAAGCCGCCATTGAACAAACGTTGCAAATCGGTGGCGGACATGGACCGACAAACCATTGGGCGTTTCATGAATAAAAATGTTCACATCATTGACAAACACATTCGTTCTTACCATTGTTAAAATGGAAATGGGGAATATATTCGTGGAGGGGACGAACGAGTGGAAGAGCTTTCAATTACGCTAAATATTACGTACGTGTTGCTGTTAACGTTTTTTATCGGTACAACGTTAATCGAGTCGTAAAAGCGACTGCGCATATGTGCAGTCGTTTTCTTTTTCAGTTAAATTTGGTATGATTAACGTATATATTAATGATGACCACTATTTTCTATTAGGAGTGTGAATGTTCGTTGGGAGATTTACCTCTGAGTTTAACGTTTTTACTTATCGCTTTAATTTTATTATCTGCCTTTTTCTCAGCCTCCGAGACAGCGTTTTCGAGCGTCAATAAAATTCGCTTGAAAAATTATGTGGATGAAAAACGACGTGGCAGTAAAAAAGCACTATATATTGCAGAAAACTTCGATCAAGCGCTCTCTACGATTTTAGTCGGGAATAATATCGTGAACATTGCCGCAGCATCTATCTCAGCTAAAGTGGCAACCGATTTGTTTGGTGGCAGCACAGGACTTGTCATTAGCACGGTTGGTATGACGATTTTAATTTTAATTTTCGGGGAAGTGTTGCCAAAGTCATTGGCGAAAGAACATGCCGAGTCGTTTTCGCTTCTTATTTCCGACGTGCTGTATATGTTAATCCAACTGTTTACTCCTGTTACAGCGCTACTTGTCATGTTGAAAAAAGTTGTATCGAAACTTGTTGGTCAGCGAGCAGATGTACCTTCTGTGACAGAAGAAGAAATTAAAGTGATGGTGAACTTAAGTGAAGAAGAAGGAGTAATCGATAATAAAGAGAAAGAACTTGTTCATCGTTCGCTCGATTTTAACGACATTTTAGTTGGCGAAATTTTCACGCCACGTATCGATATGGTTGCAGTAGAAGTGAATCAGCCCGTTGAAGAAATTCGCGACATTTTTTTACGCGAACGATATTCGCGCGTTCCTGTATATGAAGGAGACATTGATAACGTCATTGGCATTTTATCGGAAAGCGACTTTTTCAGTCAACTCGTACAAGGAAAAGAAGTAAACGTGCGCGAATTGTTGCGCACGCCGCTATTTGTTGTGGAGTCAATGCGCATTTCCACTTTGTTGCCGGAATTGCAAAAAAGTAAAGTGCATATGGCGATCGTTATCGACGAGTTTGGTGGTACGTCCGGACTCATTACGTTAGAAGACATTTTAGAACAAATTGTCGGCGAAATATGGGATGAGCATGATGAGGCGGTAAAAACGTTCCAAAAAATTAACGATTACGAATACGAATTTAATGCTGAATTGCCACTAGATGAGTTTTGTCATATTTTAGGGATTGATGAGTTAGAAAGCTCGTCCCATACGCTTGGTGGTTGGGTGTTTGAGATGTTTGAACGCATTCCGACCGTTGGTGAATCGTTTGAATATGAAACGCTAACAGTTACCGTCCGTCAAGTTGAAAATCGGCGCATTCGCAAAGTACTTGTTCGTATTCGTGAACCAATTATGGAAAATGTATAAAAAGGGAGCGATTTGCTCCTTTTTTTATTGACATGTTAGCTAACTTCCATTACGATGAATAAGCACAAAAACCAATAGGATTAATGGGGGTTAGTATGATGAAAAAATGGCTACTGTTGATCGCGCTATTTATGTTCGGAGCATTGCTTACAGGTTGCGGTCAAAAGGAGAAAGAAAATGACTTATTTGCCCAAATAAAAGAAAAAGGGGAATTAAAAATCGGAACGGAAGGAACGTATCCACCGTTTACGTTTCACGATGAAACAGGGGAGTTAACAGGATTTGATGTGGAAATTGCGAGAGAAGTGGCGAAGCGTCTCGGGGTGAAACCTGTGTTTATCGAAACGAAATGGGATGCGATGTTTGCTGGCTTAGACGCGAAACGTTTTGATATGATCGCAAACCAAGTCGGTATTCGCCCAGATCGTCAAGAAAAATATGATTTCTCTAATCCGTATATTACGTCAGCAGCTGTTCTTGTCGTTCATAAAGAAAATAAGGAAATCAAATCATTTGAAGACATAAAAGGAAAAAAAGCAGCGCAATCGATGACAAGTAACTATGCAGAGTTAGCCCGTTCATACGGAGCGGAAGTGGTCGGAGTGGAAGGATTTAACCAAGCGATTGAGTTGTTGAGCTCTAAGCGAGTAGATGCGACAATGAACGACAAATTATCTGTACTTGATTTTCTAAAACAAAAACCAGACGCGCCAATTCAAATTGTCGCGACACATGATGATGCTTCTCAAAGCGGCCTTATGTTCCGAAAGGGAAGCGACACGCTTGTTAAAGCTGTAAACAAAGCGTTAAAAGAGATGATGGAAGACGGCACGTACACAAAAATTTCAGAAAAGTGGTTTGGTGAAGATGTATCTAAATAATATGTTCATTGATCCGGAACGATTAGAAAGATTGACGAATATTGCGAAAGGTTCCCTTCTCCCATTGGCGAAGGGAGCTTTGCTATATACCATTCCGTTAGCCACAATCACGTTTATCATCGGATTAGTCATTGCATTGTTGACGGCTTTAGCTCGCTTATCAAGCATAAAAGCGTTGCAGTGGATAGCCCGGGCGTACGTGTCTGCGATTCGTGGCACCCCGCTTCTTGTGCAATTGTTTATTATTTTTTATGGTTTGCCGACGATCGGAATCATAATTGATCCGTTGCCTGCTGCGATCATCGGTTTTTCATTAAATGTAGGGGCATATGCATCGGAAATTATTCGAGCTGCGATTTTATCCATTCCAAAGGGGCAATGGGAAGCCGCCTATTCGCTTGGAATGGACGATGTACAAACGTTGCGACGCATCATTTTGCCACAAGCTGCACGCGTGTCCGTTCCACCGTTATCAAATACGTTTATTAGCTTGGTAAAAGATACGTCCCTTGCTTCGCTTATTCTCGTTTCAGAAATGTTTCGGAAAGCACAAGAAATTGCAGCAACAAATTATGAATTTTTGCTACTTTATACTGAAGCGGCGCTTATTTATTGGATTATTTGTTTTTTCCTTTCAATTATTCAAGGGAACATTGAAAGTCGTTTAAATCGCTACGTTGTTCGATAAACGGATAAGGAGAGCTACGATGTTAATTGTTGAAGGGTTGCGTAAAACGTTTGGAGATCGTGAAGTATTGAAAGGTGTGCATTTAACCGTAAAAAAAGGAGAAGTTGTTGTCATTATCGGTCCATCGGGGTCAGGGAAAACGACGTTATTACGTTGTTTAAACGTATTGGAAATGGCTGATGAAGGAACCGTAACGATTGATGGGAAACAACTTCAGTTTACAAACAAGCCATCGAAAAAAGAAATCATCAACTTTCGTCGCTTGACGGGAATGGTATTTCAAGCGTATAACTTATTTCCGCACATGACAGCGCTTGAGAATGTGATGGAAGGGCCAATGATAGTTAAACGAATAAACAAACATGAAGCAAAAGAAAAAGCGGAGCAATTGCTGACGAAAGTCGGGTTAAAAGATCAAATGCATATGTATCCGTTCCAACTATCAGGAGGGCAACAACAACGTGTCGGTATCGCACGAGCGCTTGCGATGGAACCGAAAGTATTATTATTTGATGAACCGACGTCGGCATTAGATCCAGAACTTGTCGGTGAAGTGTTAAAAGTGATGAAAGATTTAGCGAATGAAGGGATGACGATGGTCGTTGTGACCCATGAGATGCGCTTTGCGCGTGAAGTGGCTGATGAAGTTATCTTTTTTGACGAAGGAATGATTATTGAGCGTGGTCATCCGGAGCAACTATTTACACATCCGAAACACGAGCGGACGCAACAATTTTTGCGACGTATTGAGTAAAACCCCCAAGCGATTTTCGCTTGGGGGTTTCAGCCATGTTATTTAGTTGTGTAAGATCCGCCTAATTGTTGTTGCGCCATTGCAACAAGACGTTTTGTAATTTCGCCACCAACTGAACCGTTTGCGCGTGATGTTGCATCTGGTCCAAGGTTTACACCAAATTCTTGAGCGATTTCGTATTTCATTTGATCAATTGCTTGTTGTGCACCGTATACTAATAATTGATTTGTGTTTGCCATGTTCAATCATCTCCTCGTTACATTTTTTATGGTTGGGTTAGCTGGATTTGCACCAGCAACGCGTGATGTTTTTCACGCTGCCAAACTTGGCTTAACCCATCGAATGTTGTTTGCTTGCTTGTACTACTATTTTGGGGAAAAAACATGTTATTATTCTTTTTTTTATGTGGTAATTTTTTGTGAAGTGGGAAAGATAATGGAAAATAATAAAGCGAGGGATGAGCATGCATATTTGTCCGTTATGCAACGGTTTACGGACAATCGTTTTTTATTGTGATCAATGTGGGGAAAAATTAAAAGATGAAGGGAAATTAACCGATTATTTTGATGACTACAGTCCGTATATGGATGCAGATGTGATGAAAATGGTTGATGGATATGCCGATACGAGAAAACGACATCTCTGTGTTCATTTGTTTCATTGCCCGCATTGTGATGACGATATCGTTCAATTCATTCAAGAATAAAAGCCCGCTTCATTTGGCGGGCTCCGTTATTATTTCTCATTATTTGAACGAATGCGTAATTCTGTATTGACGTCAAAGAAATGCGCTTTGTTCATATCTAACGCAAGGTCGATCGTTTGCCCTGCTTTGACGTCTGTGCGCGCATCAACGCGTGCAACGAACTCTTGGCCGCTAATTTGTGAATATACCATAATTTCCGCACCGAGCAATTCTGCGACTTCGACATGAGCACTTACTTTTGTGTTTTGTGATGCTTCAAGAAATACAGGCTCGTCATGGAAGTCTTCTGGACGAATACCTAAAATGACTTCTTTGCCGACGTAACCTTGCTCACGAAGCACTTTCATTTTTCCTTCTGGCACGGCAATTTTTACGTCACCGATCACGAATACGCCGTCTTGTAGGACGCCACGCAAGAAGTTCATCGCTGGTGAGCCGATAAATCCGCCGACGAAAATATTTTCCGGCTTTTCATACACTTCTTTTGGTGTACCGACTTGTTGAATGACACCATCTTTCATAACGACAAGGCGCGTCGCCATCGTCATCGCTTCTGTTTGGTCGTGTGTTACATAAATAGTCGTTGTGCCTAAACGTTGATGAAGTTTTGCGATTTCTGCGCGCATTTGTACACGCAATTTTGCATCTAAGTTAGAGAGAGGTTCGTCCATTAAAAATACTTTCGCATCACGTACAATCGCACGTCCTAATGCAACGCGTTGGCGCTGACCGCCAGATAACGCTTTCGGCTTGCGGTCTAAATATTGCTCAAGACCGAGAATGCGCGCGGCTTCGCGAACGCGGCGATCGATTTCATCTTTTGGGAACTTGCGTAATTTTAATCCAAACGCCATGTTGTCATATACGCTCATATGCGGATAAAGCGCATAGTTTTGGAATACCATCGCGATGTCACGATCTTTTGGTGCTACATCGTTCATCCGTTTTCCATCGATGTAAAAATCACCTTTTGAAATTTCTTCTAGACCTGCAATCATTCGAAGGGTTGTTGATTTTCCGCAACCCGACGGACCGACGAATACGATAAATTCTTTATCTTGGATGTGCAAATTAAAGTCTTTTACAGCTGTCACATTGTTGTCGTAAATTTTATACACGTGTTCTAAGCGAAGCTCAGCCATATGTATGCCTCCTCATGTAATCGATTTCATTTGATTTAAGCATATAGAAAAACGAACGAAGCGTAAATGGACAACGTGCACAAAAAAAGAAAACGTTTTCGGGCAATGTGCCTAATGGTGTTCGTGAAGCAAAATCGCTAAATATACGGTCAGTGCCCCTTTAAACTGTTTGATATCAATACTTGTTTTTTCGATAAACTTATCGATACGATATTGCAAACTGTTGCGATGCATATGAAGTTTTTTGGCTGCGAGCGAAACGTTTAAGTTGCATTCAAAAAACATTTTTATTGTTTTCAACATGTCGTGCTCTTGTTTTACCGCGTGTAAAAACATCGTCGCATATGTCATCTCCTCACCGCTAATAAGCAAAAGAGGAAAGACGTCTTCAATACAGTAGACGCGTTGAGCGGGATTGTGTTTCAGCCCGACGTGAAAATATCGTTTTTCCGCTGCGAATATACGGGCAAGTTCAACGGAATGGAGGCATTTTTGTCCAATATATGCGCGCAATTGAATGTAAAAATCACTGCATAGCGTGTCGATCCATTCGTGAAGGGTAGAGGCAACGCTTTCTTCTTGTTGTTCAATCACGATCCATTGTTGTTCTGTTTCTGAAATAATCGTCACATCGTAAGGGAAAAGCGACTGGATCGCTTCCGTAAAATCACGTGTGTCAACTGTTCCTTTTTGTATGTAAAAGTAAATAAATCGCGTATGTGTGGAGGGAGATAATTGTTCAAAAGCATGTTCCGCACCATGAATTAAAAAACGATACCATGCTTGTTGCTGTTCGCTCATCCAAGTTGGCAACGGCTCATGCGATGTAAATAATGTCGCCAACAGCTGCCGTTCCTTACGGGTGAGCGCTTCTTTTTTTATACCAAAAAGTTCGCCATGTTCTGTAGAAAACCATTCGTATGCCTCTTGATTGCTTACGTGTTTATGCTCGACGAGTGCATCGCCATAATGCATTCGAAGTTTGTCCAACATATACGTCCAGTCCTTTCATCAACAGTCACATTCATTATACAAAAAGCGGCGAGAAAATGCTCGCCGCCTCATTTTACTTCATGTGGTGGTTGTTCCGTTTGGACATCACGCGCTTCTTCAATATTTGTGGCGCGATGGCATGAATATACGTAGCCTCCCGCCATGCCTTCATTGATCATACGATCGATGTCCCATTCATAATTGTCGCGTTCTTTCATTATACATGCCCCCTTATTCGTTATTTTGTATGAACGAAAAAAAAGTATACATCATTCACGTTGTGCGCACATATATTCATGACGAGAGGTGAAAATGATGATTGTTCAGTTTTTACATGCATTGACGAATTACGATTTAGATGAAGAGGAAGAAGCGCTTATTCGTTATTTATATGTACTGCACATCGGAAAAGAATGGGATAGGGAAAAGAAAGAGAAAAAAGATGATTGGCGACAACAATTTGAGAAAATGAATATATATAAAGAAGCATGGTGTGCATCGGAGCACGCGACAGAACGAGAAGTATTCCGGCTATTGTTATGTAAATGTTTAAAGCAGTTGCATAGACAATTATCACATATTTGCGCTCATAACGGACAAGCCCTATAATGAATGGTTAGAATAGCTTATAGAAGGGAGATCGTTATGGGGCTTTTTCTTTATTTATTATTTATGATCGTGGTTGGAGCATTTATTGGGGGAATGACAAATTCTCTTGCGATTAAAATGCTTTTTCGACCGTATCGTCCGATATATATTGCAGGAAAAAGACTGCCGTTTACACCTGGCCTTATTCCGAAACGGAGAGAGGAATTAGCGGAACAACTTGGGCGTATGGTTGTGGAACATTTATTAACAGCGGAAGGATTGCGTCGAAAATTAAACGATCCATCGTTCGTTCAAGATATGACGAGCTACGTGCAAGAAGAAGTAGAAAAATGGCTACAATCAGATCGAACGGTTGAACAATGGCTGAAGCAATTCGGGATGCCAGATCCGAAACAAACGGCAGAAACATGGATAGAAACGAAATATAAAACGTTCATGTCACAATATCGTCAACGTCCGCTTCATGAAATCATTCCAATTGACGTATTACACAAAATAGATCATGCTATTCCTTCGATTGTCGATCGCTTATTGCTTCGTTTGCGCACGTATATTGAGAGTGAGCAAGGAGAGCGTCAAATTGAGCATATGATCAATGAATTTTTACAAAGCCGCGGCATGTTTGGCAATATGCTTCAAATGTTTCTTGGCAACGTTAGTTTGGCGGAAAAAATTCGCCCGGAAATCGTGAAATTTTTACAAAGTGAAGGAGCGAAACAGTTGCTCGTGCAACTATTCATAAACGAATGGGAAAAAGTGAAGGAGATGCGTATACATGAGGTGGAGCAAATAATCGATCAAGAAAAAATCGTCGTATGGGTGAAGCGTCTCACCGCATCCATTGTACAAGAGCCGCTCCAAAAACCGCTTGGTGCACTCGTTGCCCCTTATGTGCGGCATTCATTACCGACGCTCGTTCGTTTCCTTTTACAATTTGCTTCCGAACGCATCGAACGATGGATGAAACAGCTTCATTTGCAAGATATCGTTCGTGAAGAAGTCGCATCGTTTTCTGTGGAACGGCTAGAAGAAATGATTTTAACAATTTCGCGCCGTGAATTTAAAATGATTACGTATTTAGGGGCTTTGCTAGGCGGGATCATCGGGCTCATTCAAGGTTGTATCACGTTTTTCGTTCAAATGTAGACATACAGCGGCTGCTTCGATCATAGGGTAAAAAGAAAAGGAAAATGAGAGGAGTGTGCCGCATGGACGTCCTTCAAGCCATTCACGAGCTTTCGATAGCGATTCGTACAAGTGAGCCGTTTGCCGAGCTTCGCCGCGCCTACGAGCAAGTGCAGCGCGATCCGACTGCGCACCAATTATTTACGAAATTTCGTGCGCTGCAAAAACAGTTCCAACAAAAACAAATGAGCGGATTCCCGGTCAGCGATGCAGATGTCGAATTGTTGCAACAACATTTACATGTCATTGAAATGAATGAAAACATTGCACGGCTCATTCATGCCGAAGAACGTTTAAACGAGTTGTTTGCCAAAGCGATGAGCGCGATGATTCAGCCAATTGACGAGCTATATGACGGACACTCATAAAAATGGGTGTTCTTTTTTTTACCCCCTTGTCATACGTATGAATGAAGCCAAGACATCGAGGGGGGACGTTCATGTATAAATTACTTGCGCTAAATATTGACGGAACATTATTAAAATCGAATGGCAAGTTGGAGAAAAAAACGAAAGAAGCGATCGATTTTGTGAAGAAAAAAGATGTGTATGTGACTTTGATGACGTCAAGAAATTTTTTATCAGCGAAAAAAGTAGCGAAGGCGTTGAAGCTAGATTCGTATTTAGTGACGTTTCAAGGGGCACTTGTTGCAAAGTCGTTAGAAGAAAAGCTACACGCCTCTGTCATTTCAGCACAAAAAACGTTCGATATTGTACACGTGCTTGAGCATTTCAATTGCAACGTTCGTTTGCTTCACGAACGGTATTCGATCGGAAATCGAAAAAAAATAAAAAACAACATGATTGCGAAAACCATTTTAGGAGATCCGTTTTTTTATCCGGCACAATTTGTTGACTCGTTAAGTGATGTGTTGCGCGACGATCCGATTGATGTAATGAAAATCGATGTGTTTTACTCGAAAGAAGATGAATGTGATGAAATTGTTGAAACGATCACACATGCATTTCCAGACGTTTCTCTCAGCGTGAGCGATGGAAAAATTGAATTGTTGCCATCAAACGTTTCAAAACTAAATGGGTTAATTCGGCTTGGAAACGAGCTCGGCATTTCGTTAAAAGAAATGGTCGTCATCGGTGACCATTTGGACGATATGCCAGCCATTGAAGCGGCCGGTCTTGGCGTTGCGATGGGAAATGCTTCAAAAGAAGTCAAAGCTGTTGCTGACTGGGTGACGCGTTCAAACGACCAACTTGGTGTCGCATATATGATTAAAGAACATTTTCGGAAACAACATCGTCCTCAGTTTTTACGTCAAATTCGTACAATAGAGAAAAAATAATTTCCGTTTCTTGACGAGCTTTTCGCTTCTTCTGTACACTTAAATGAGTTTAATACTTCGAAGCGAAAGGTGATTTCATTGCGTATTCATATTTGCGGATTGGAGCCGGTGGATCGTTTTCAACGTTCCCTTGAGGTCATTACCGGTTTATTTTTTGAAGAGGCAACGCTCTCTTTGATGGCGACAGAAGAAGCGGAAGTACGTGTGACGATGGATGTCCAACAAGGAGACCGGCTCGTTGTTAGTGGTACGTTGCAACATGAACATGGTCGCACGTATGAGGCTTATTATGCACGATCGTGGAAGACAGAAGAAGAAAAAGGACGCATGAAACAAGTGAAACATGCGGTTTCCTATATATATTTATCTCTTATGCAGCAATATACAGACTTTGTGCAACAATGGGGTATTTTAACAGGTGTTCGTCCAGTGAAATTATTGCATCAAAAATTGCGCTCTGGCTTAACGAGAGAAGAAGCACATCGCGAGTTGCGCGAAGATTATTTAGTGACGGATGAAAAAATTCAGCTTATGCAACAAATTGTTGATCGTCAGTTGACAGTTGTTCCAGATCTTTACGATTTATCGAACGAAGTAAGCATTTATATCGGCATTCCGTTTTGTCCGACGAAATGCGCATATTGTACATTCCCAGCCTACGCGATTCAAGGAAAACAAGGATCTGTTGATTCCTTTTTATTCGGATTGCATTACGAAATGGAACAAATTGGGAAATTTTTAAAAGAGCGCAACATTCCGATTACGACTATTTATTACGGTGGCGGCACGCCAACAAGCATTACGGCAGAGGAAATGGATGCACTATATGCGCACATGTATCGTGTGTTTCCAAACGTTGAACGCGTACGTGAAATTACAGTTGAAGCTGGAAGACCAGATACAATTACACCGGAGAAGCTTGCGGTGTTAAAAAAATGGAACATCGACCGCATTAGCATTAATCCGCAATCATATATTCAAGAAACGTTGCGAGCAATTGGGCGTCATCATACGGTGGAAGAGACGATTGAGAAATTTCATCTTGCCCGCGAGTCAGGGATGAACAATATTAATATGGACTTAATTATCGGTTTGCCAGGAGAAGGTGTAAAACAGTTTGATTTTACACTTGCCCAAACAGAGAAGCTCATGCCGGAGTCGTTGACGGTGCATACGTTGTCGTTTAAGCGTGCGTCGGAAATGACGAAAAATAAGGAAAAGTATAAAGTAGCGGATCGTGATGAAATTCATGAAATGATGAAACGTGCGGAACGATGGACGAAAGAAAAAGGGTATGTGCCGTATTATTTATATCGCCAAAAAAATATTCTCGGCAATTTAGAAAACGTCGGTTACGCTTTACCGGGTCAAGAAAGCATTTATAACATTATGATTATGGAAGAGCAACAGTCGATCATCGGGCTGGGATGTGGGGCGTCAAGCAAATTCGTGCATCCAAAAACAAAAGCGATTACGCATTTTGCCAACCCGAAAGAGCCGAAAGCGTATAATGAAAATTACGAACATTACACAAACGAAAAATTAAAAATGATGGAACAATTATTTTAGCCCCGAGATGATCGGGGCTTTATCGATGAAATAAAATCAATTTGCCGCTCGATGTTGTACAGCGATGCGTTTTATGTTCAAATTGTTTTTCTTTTAATTTTTGCTCGCCGATTCGTTTTGCTTCGTCATCGTTTGCAGCGGTAAATGTTTCATCAAGCAGTTTTTCTCCCGTTTTTTCAAAAACAGTGAGCGTATATGTCTTCATCTTCCCACCCCTTTCCTTTGCATGTATTCGCTCATTCACGATTATTTCCTTCTTTATACGTCTATTTTTCTAGCTATTTGCATATGTGTAAAGTAAGACAAGCTTAAAGGAGGATGCACATGCTTATTACATTGCTTCTCGCAGGCATTATCATTAGCGGATATATGGCCATCCGCACAGCAAGAGAAGAAAAGAAAATAGATGAAAAGCTGTTAGAAAAAGAAGGAGAAGTGTATATGGAGCGCATTCGGCAAGCGCGAGAGCGACGTCAAAAGGCCTTGGAATAAACAAGGTCTTTTATTTTTTAAAAAATTCATAAAAATTTTTCTTCATTTTTTGGCGTTTCGTGTTAGGATATATATTATTACATATATGAGGGGGAGAAAGGCGTGAAGCGAGCATACAATTTTAACGCAGGACCATCTGCTTTGCCGCTTGCTGTGTTAGAGCGAGCGCAAAAAGAATTGCTCAACTTTCAACAAACAGGTATGTCAGTCATGGAGTTAAGCCATCGAAGCAAAGAATATGATGCGGTGCATGAGCGCGCAGAAACGTTGTTGCGCAAACTGATGAACATTCCTGATACGCATGATGTGCTTTTTTTACAAGGAGGAGCTAGTTTGCAATTTTCGATGGTGCCGATGAACTTGTTAAAAGAAGGGGAAGTCGGCAATTACGTGTTAACAGACTCATGGTCGGATAAAGCGATGAAAGAGGCGAAAAAAGTAGGTGCAACGCACGTGGCAGCTTCGTCGAAAGAAGAACAATATACATATATTCCGACGAATATCGAACTGTCTGAACGCGCTGCGTATTTGCACATTACATCAAACAACACGATTGCAGGAACACAATGGCGTGAATTTCCTAATGTAGCTGTCGATTTCATTGCGGATATGTCGAGCGATATTTTAAGCCGCAATATTGATGTGAGTCGTTTTGCTCTTATTTATGCGGGGGCGCAGAAAAATTTAGGCCCTTCAGGCGTGACGGTTGTCATCATTCGGAAAGATTTGCTCGCAAAAGGAGACGATCATTTGCCGACAATGTTAAACTATCGCACATATAGCGAAAGCCGTTCGTTATATAACACGCCACCAACGTTTGCGATTTATATGTTATCGCTCGTTCTTGAATGGGTAGAGGAACAAGGCGGCGTTCAAGCGATTGAAAAGAGAAATGCGGAAAAAGCTGCGATATTGTACCGTTGTATTGATGAAAGTGAAGGTTTTTACAAAGGGCATGCAAAAAAAGAAAGCCGCTCGCATATGAACGTAACGTTTACGTTGCCGAATGAGGAGCTTACAAAGAAGTTTTTATCGGAAGCAAAAGAAAGAGGATTCATTGGATTAGCTGGTCATCGATCTGTCGGTGGCTGTCGGGCATCTATTTATAACGCAGTAGATATGGAAGCGTGTGAAGCGCTTGTACAGTTTATGGAAACGTTCCGAAAAAATATTTTTTGAAAATTTTTATTTTACCTCGGCACTTTAAAGTGCTATAATATTGTTAAACTTGTTTACAAGCTGAGAAGAGAAAAGAATGAGATGAGGAGAGATGAGAAATGAATACGAGAACGTTAGTATTGTTGTCGCTTTTTGTAGGCATTGGTGCAGTGTTGCATACGGTTATTCCGGGGTTTTTCTTCGGGATGAAGCCAGATATGATGTTGACGATGATGTTTTTAGGCATTATGCTTTTTCCGAACAAAACAGCTGTTAGTTTACTAGCAATTGCGACGGGGGTTATTTCTGGGGTGACGACGAGTTTTCCCGGAGGATTTATCCCGAACGTCGTCGATAAAGTAGTGACAGCTACGCTCTTTTTCGGATTGTTTATGTTGCTAAAAGCGAAGGCGACACCAATAAAGGCGGCATTGCTTACGGCTGTGGGCACGTTCATTTCCGGTGCGACGTTTTTAGCTGTTGCGCTAATCATTGTTGGATTGCCGGGAGGAGCAACGTTTGGCGGGCTGTTTATCGCTGTTGTCATTCCGACAGCGTTTGTCAATACGATTGCAATGATCGTCATTTATCCGATCGTACAGTCGCTCATGAGACGAACATACACAGTTCCGCAACAATAATAAAAAGAACCCGATCGTTTATGGTCGGGTTTTCCTTATATCGTTCTTACTGTATACGCATGAGCAAAAAAGTGACAGCGATAAAAAAAATAGCAAGACTTCCAAACACGCTTATGCGTTGCTTTAACACTTTTTTTGGGGGATACATGCGTGCTTTATTCAACATCGAAAACGTGGCAATCGTCAAATATAAAAAAATGAACCCAATCGTCGCCGTCGCGATGATCATGTCTGTTCCTCCTCGTATAGTATGTTTAGAAAGATTTTTAAATCGAATTTCCAGTTGGATATGCTCCTTGACAATCGTATATGCTTGAGTGATTTGCTCACGGGGGGAGGGGCGCGCCCCTCCCCCCGTGGATCGCACCACATCGGGGTTGGACTTTTCGCGATGTTCTTGGATAATGATCTTGAGGATCATCGGGGACACTCTTCTTCCTCCTGTAGCCTTGACTACTTGAAAAGTCTGTCTCCCCGGCTCCTGTTCGGACTTCTAACCCGCAGGCTGTTCCCGTTGGCTTCCCATGCTGGAAGGAGCAGCTTCCAGGCAGCCCATGGCCCAACGTGAGTTCTCATACGCGAGGGTGACTGGTCAACAGGCGCGATCCGGGGGCATCCCGAAGAGTCCTAACCCCACGATCCTACTAAGATTGGAGGTGATCTCATGAAACTCTACGTCGGGATTGACGTGAGCTCAACGGACTTATACACGTGTATCATGGACCAAGAAGGAAACACGTGCGCGCAATTCAAGGCGGACAACCATCTCCTTGGCGCCACCTTCCTTCGCGATCAAATCCTCCTGTGGGCCAACAAGCGCCAACCATCCGAAATTCTCATCGGGATGGAAGCCACTTCGGTCTACAGCTGGCATCCGGCGATGTTTTTCCACCAACAGGAGGAGCTGAAGTCTTGGAATGTCAAGGTGTTTACCATCAATCCGAAGCTCATTCGCAAATTTAAAGAAGCTTACACCGACTTGGATAAAACGGACGGCATCGATGCGTGGATCATTGCCGATCGGCTACGCTTTGGCCGCTTGAAAGTGACGGCTGTCATGCAGGAACAGTTTATCGCCCTTCAACGGCTCACGCGCATGCGCTATCATCTCGTCCACCAGCTAACTCGAGAAAAGCAGTACTTCCTCCAACACTTGTTTTACAAGTGCAGCTCGTTTACTCAAGAGGTAGACAGCTCCGTATTCGGACATGCTATCTTAGAGCTTCTTCTCGAGTCGTTTAGCTTAGACGAAATCAGTCAGGCGGACGTGCAACAGCTCGCTGACTTCTTGCGCCAGAAAGGACGCAATCGCTTTGCCGACCCAGAATGCATCGCCAAGTCCATTCAAAAGGCGGCTCGTTCGTCCTATCGGCTTTCCAAGTGTGTCGAGGATTCCATCGACTTGCTTTTAGGCCTATCGATTCAATCCATTCGTAGCCTTCAAGCGCAAATCAAAGAGCTAGACAAAGCGATTACTCGCCATTTGGAAGGCATTCCAAATACGTTACAAACGATTCCGGGCATCGGACCTGTTTACGCTGCCGGTATCTTAGCCGAAATTGGACAAATCGAGCGCTTTGACAATCAAGCTGCCTTAGCAAAGTATGCAGGTTTGACTTGGTCCAAGCACCAGTCCGGTCGGTTCCAAGCCGAGGAGACTTCCCTCATTCGTTCCGGCAATCGCTATCTCCGTTACTACCTAGTGGAGGCTGCCAACTCGGTACAACGGCATGATGCGTCGTTTCGCGCCTATTACCGGAAGAAATATGAGGAGGTACCAAAGCACCAACACAAACGAGCCCTCGTCCTCACCGCTCGAAAACTCGTGCGTGTGATCGATGCGCTGCTACGCAACGGTCAAATCTACACGCCAAGAAAGGGGGAAGATCGATAGGGGTATCGATCTAACTGATTTTGCATCAAAACCCAGTTAATGACATCAGACAAGGCTGGGCTTCTTAAGTATTGCCTTTTTTCGGATCATCGGACAATCGAATTTCCAATTTCGATGATTTTTCACCTTGACATATTACCGCAGGACTAATTCGAAAAGTATATATTTTAATTTATTAAAAAATTCTAATATTTAATACTTTATTATTTATTGTTTTACTGGCATAATAAAAGATAAAAAAGAAGGAAATAAGAAAAAGTGGGTGGAGAGATGAAAAGCACGGAACGACATTATTCTGTTAAAGAGGCGATGTTATTTAGTCAAAGGATTGCCCAATTAAGTAAAGCGTTATGGAAATCAATCGAAAAAGATTGGCAACAATGGATTAAACCGTTTGATTTAAACATTAATGAGCATCATATTTTGTGGATTGCCTACCATTTGAAAGGGGCTTCCATTTCTGAAATCGCCAAGTTTGGTGTCATGCACGTATCGACGGCATTTAACTTTTCAAAAAAATTAGAGGAACGCGGATTGTTGTCGTTTTCGAAAAAAGAAGACGATAAACGAAATACGTACATTGAACTGACGGAAAAAGGAGAAGAAGTTTTATTAAAATTAATGGAGTCGTATGATCCAAAACGGACGTCTGTGCTCCAAGGCATTCAACCTTTATATGAATTGTACGGTAAATTTCCAGAAATGTTAGAAATTATGTGTATGATCCGAAATGTGTACGGGGACGATTTTATGGAAATTTTCGAACGTTCTTTTCAAAACATCGAGCAAGAGTTTGTTGAAGAAAGCGGGAAGTTAAAAAAGAAAGATGAGCAGCAAGAAGAAGTAGCTTCATTCGTTGAGCGTATGTAATAAACGTTGAAACTCTGTCATAAGCGGAACGAATAGCTGTTGTTGTTTTAACGCATCAATCGTCTCAGCAAGGGGAAGGTTCGGATGAAGCGCATTCGCAAACTGTGTAAAAAGCGAGGTGAAGATGACGAAACCTTCCTCTTTTTGTTGTTTATATTGCTCACTTAGTTGTTCACACAGGCGCAATATGCTTTCCACTTCTTCTTTTGCTAAGCCATAACGGATGACGAGCGCGTAAAACGGCTTTTTTTCCGGTGCGATCATGTCTAACATGAGCGAACAGTAATACTCCAGCTTTTCAATACGTTGTTCAATGCTCATCTTTCGAAACTCCTTTAGCATACTTATGTGTATTATTTTACAGGAATTGTTGCATAAATGAAATGTCCATTATTGATTTATCGAAAAAATCGTTGTAAAGTAGGGGAGTAAATACATAAAAACAGGAGGGGACTCGTTTGGCGCTTTATTTTATACCCCTTGCGACAGTTATTCTTTTTATCATTAATCAGCTTACAAATTCACTTTGTATTCAAAAAGAAATTCCAGAAGAAAAACAGCCGAAAGTATTTCGTACCATTAACGTCCTTATTACTATTTTACTTATTTCTTCCTACATCGAAGTGTTGTTTGCGTAAAAAAGCTGACAGTGTCCCTGTCAGCTTCTTTCATTTAGTATAACCAAGCGGCACCAACGATGATTAATAAAATAAACAACACAACGATTAACGCAAATCCGTTTGCATAACCTGCTCCTGCACCCATAGACGACACCTCCTTTCGTATATGAAGGCGTTGCGACGCTTTGACAATGTATTGTATGTCAAAAGGAGCAAAAAGGTATGGGCGCAGCTTTGCTTTATTTTAGCTTTCGGAAAAAATATGGTATAGTATGTTTTGTGTACATTTAAAGATAGGAGTTGTGAGAACATGAAAAAATGGACAGTTGCCATGTCGGCGGCAGCGATGCTTGCGCTTTCGGCTTGCAATAACGGATCGGATGTTGTTGTCGAAACGAAGGAAGGCAACATTACAAAAGAAGAATTGTACAACGAAATGAAAGAACGTTACGGCAAAGACGTGTTACGCGATCTCGTACATGAGAAAGTGTTAAGTAAAAAGTTTAAAGTAACGGATGAAGAGCTAAATAAGGAAATCGAAAATTTAAAAGAAATGTACGGTGTCCAATATGATTTAGCGGTGCAACAAAATGGCGAAGAAGCGATTCGCGATATGGTAAAGCTTGATTTATTGCGCCAAAAAGCAGCGATGGAAGACATTAAAGTAACCGATGAAGAATTAAAAAAATATTACAATGAATATAAGCCGAAAGTGAAAGCGAGCCACATTTTAGTTGACGATGAAAAAACAGCAAAAGACATTAAAGCAAAGTTAGAAAAAGGTGAAGATTTTGCGAAATTAGCAAAAGAATATTCAAAAGATACAGGTTCAGCACAAAATGGCGGCGATTTAGGCTGGTTTGGTCCTGGAAAAATGGTGGAAGAGTTTGAAAAGGCAGCGTATGCGTTAAACGTCGGTGAAATTAGTGATCCAGTGAAAACACAATTTGGCTACCATATCATTAAAGTAACGGATAAAGAAAAGAAAAAGTCATTTGATGAAATGAAAGAAGAAATTGAATTCGAAGTGAAAAAAAGCAAGCTCGATACATCGAAAGTGCAATCGAAGCTTGATGAGCTGATGAAAGAAGCAAATGTCGACATTAAAGACAAATCGTTAAAAGACGCATTAAAAAGCAAGTAATCATGACGAGAGAAGGTGTCCGTGCGGGACACCTTCTTTTCATAAAGCTTGTTTGATTTGTGCAGCGATGTGCTGTAACTCATCAAACGTATAGTTGCTTTGATTGGATTTCCACACAGCTCCAAATCCGTCTCCTTTACCGTACCGTGGAATGATATGCATATGATAATGGAAAACGGTTTGGCCTGCAATTTCTCCGTTGTTGTTTAAAATATTGATGCCTTCTGGGGAAAACTGTTCACGAATCGCGTTGGCGATTGTAGGAACAACTTCAAATACACGTTGGGCAAGCTCAGGTGTTAGCTCGTAAATGTTTTCTTTATGTATTTTCGGCACGACGAGTGTATGTCCTTTTGTCACTTGACTAATGTCTAAAAAGGCGATGACATGTTCATTTTCAAATACTTTTGCACAAGGAATGTCGCCGTTTATAATTTTACAAAAAATACAGTCGCTCATGTTGATGCCACCTTTCTTTCCATTTTGTCTTTATTTTACCACACGATCGTCGTTTCGAAAAACGGAAAGAGCAGGATGCGTATCGCATCCTGCCCATTGAAGAGGGATGTTCATGATTGCGTGTCTTTTGGGAACACCTCATTTACGAGTAGAATCAGTTACGCGTTTGTGAGTGCGACATTGTTCAAGATGACCATCCCCTTTTCAAGGGAGTGTTTTCGTTGTTACAGGCTAGCTCATGTGCGGCCCGTAGACACCTCATTTCATCATGTTCTTGAACTTGCTTTGTTGCTCACTGCGACTTGCTACTTGTTTGTCCCTCTTCGCTACTTATCATAACCCGTTTTTCTTTTTATTATTCATTTGTTAAAATAAAAAATAATGACGGAAGAAAGGAAAGCGATGATGGCACTATTACAAGTTCAGCATATATTCGGTGGCTATACGAACCAAAATATTTTAGATGACGTATCGTTTACCGTGCAAAAAGGGGAAGTTGTCGCGCTGATCGGGTTAAATGGAGCAGGAAAAAGCACGACAATTAAACATATTATCGGATTGATGCGACCGCGTAAAGGAACAATTACAATAAACGGTATGACGTTTCATGATGATCCACAAGCATATCGCACGCAATTTACATACATTCCTGAAATGCCTGCGCTATACGAAGAATTGACGCTTGAGGAACATTTACGTCTCACCGCCATGGCGTATGGTGTGACGGATCGAGCATACGAACAGCGCGTGCCACAGTTGTTGAAGGCGTTTCGGCTTGAGAAAAAGTTAAGTTCGTTTCCTGCATTTTTTTCAAAAGGAATGAAACAAAAAGTAATGATTATGTGCGCTTTTTTAGTCGATGTGCCGCTTTATATTATTGATGAACCATTTGTTGGATTAGATCCGCTCGCCATTCAAGCGTTACTCCAGCTTATTGAGGAAAGAAAAAAGGAGGGAGCGGGTGTGCTGTTGTCGACGCACATTTTAGCGACAGCCGAGCGGTATTGTGATTCATTTATCATTTTACATGACGGGCAAGTGAAAGCAAGCGGATCATTGCCAATGCTTCAAGAGCAGCTACATATGCCTCATGCCACACTTGATGATATATATATCGAATTAACGAAGGAAGAGACGAACGATGATTGATGGACGACAGTTATGGAGAAAGCGGATGATTGCTCATCTCGCCGAAGTGAGACGGTACGGTCGTTATATGTTCAACGATCATTTGTTGCTTATCTTATTTATCGGCATTGGGGCAAGTGCGGTATTTTATAAGCGAGCAGTTGATGAACTGGTGTCTTTTCCTTATGCTGTTGTTGCTTCGCTTTTGCTCGCTTTTGCGGTGACGCAAGGGGGAGTGCGGACGTTTGTTAAAGAAGCAGATGCGGTATTTTTTCTTCCGATCGAGCGACAGCTTCGTCCGTATTTTTGGCGTGCTGCGGTGTACAGCTTCGTTCTTCATTTGTACGTTTCGTTTATTGTATTTGTCGTCCTTTTGCCTTTGCATTTTCAATTTTCATCCCAGCCGTTGTTTATCGTCTTGTTGGCGATTGTGTTTTTAACAGGATGGAATATGTTCGTTCAATGGCAAGAGGAGGCACGAATTGGGCGAGATCATTTTCATACGTTTGTTCGCTTTTTAACGAATGCAACGTTGCTTTATTTTTTATTTCTCCAACAATATGTGTGGATGTTTATCCCCTTGCTATTTATGGTTATCGTTGCGCGATATGTGGAGCAAAAAGGGAGTAAAAACGGGCTTCAATGGGAGCAATTGCTTGCTGATGAACGGCGACGAATGCAAGCGTTTTATCGGATTGCGCATGCATTTGTTGATGTTCCTCACATGAAACATACGGTAAAAAAACGAACGGCACTTCGTTTCCTTTTCCGTTTGCTCGATCGTTTGCATATGCGCCCGTATACGTATTTGTATGTGCGTACATTTTTCCGTGCGGGCGATTATTTCGGTTTGTTCGTTCGCTTGACTGCGATCGGTAGTGTCTTTATGTTTACATTGCCTCGCGGTGTGGAGTGGTTTGCTCTTTTATGTTCGTATGCAACAGCGGTACAATTGCTTTCGCTTCGCTTGCACCATCGCGGGCATCCGCTTCTCTCCCTTTATCCGATCTCGTCTGTTGAGGCGCACCGATCGTTTGTGCGTGTGTTATTGACTATTGGGGTGAATCAAGCACTTATTTTGGGTGTGGTTGCATATATCGCTCATGGCGTTTTCACTATGTTATCGACGTTTTTTATTGTTTTCATATGCTACGGTGCGATTATCGTTTATATGAGAAAAAAACGGGAAGCGGCTTGAACCGCTTCTTTTACTTTTCCATATATTGAATGGCTGCAAGACCGAGTGTTTTCGCCGCAATAAGCATTGCGCGTTCATCAAAGTCAAATTTCGGATGATGATGCGGATAAGCGATTGCTGTTGTTTCCGCTTTTGCCCCTGTAAAGAAAAACGTCCCTTTTACACGTTGTAAATAATAGGCGAAATCTTCTCCGCCCATATGCGGAGGAATTTCGACGACATCGGTGACTTCATCTATTTCGCGAGCGATAGAGGCGAGAAATTTCGTTTCTTCTTCATGGTTCACAACAGGTGGATAACCGCGAGTGTACGTGTATTCATACGTACAACCGTTGGCGATGCATGTACCTTTAACAATTTGCTCAATTTCTCGTTCAATATCGTCACGTACTTGCTCAGAAAATGTTCGCACTGTTCCGATTAATGTGGCGCGATCGGCGATGATGTTAAATGCGTTGTCTGAAACGAAAGAGCCGATAGAGACGACAGCAGGTTCAAGCGGATTGACGCGACGGCTAACGATTTGCTGCAAATGTAGTACGAGTTGTGAGGCGGTAACGATTGCATCTTTTGTTTTGTGCGGCTCTGCTCCGTGACCGCCAGAACCTCGGATGACGATTTGAAATCGGTCTGCAGCGGCCATAATCGGTCCTGTCCGATATTGAATGACACCTGTTGGCGCTGTCGCCCATATATGTGTGCCGAAAATGGCATCTACTCCTTCTAAACAGCCGTCTTCAATCATCGCCTTTGCCCCGCCTGGTGCGTATTCCTCTGCATGCTGATGAATGCAAACAATCGTACCGCACCAATGTTCACGTAATTCATATAGTGCTTTGGCAAGAACGAGAAGCGTGGCCGTATGCCCATCGTGCCCACATGCGTGCATGACACCCGGAACGGTTGATTTATATGGTACATCTTTTTCATCCTGAATCGGAAGGGCGTCAAAATCCGCCCGAAGCGCTACTGTTTTTCCGCCTTGTTGTCCATGAATAGTTGCGACGATCCCGTTTCCTCCAATATTTGTTCGCACACGAATGCCAAGTTGTTTATAGTAATTGGCAATATATGCGGCTGTTTTATACTCTTGAAACGATAGTTCGGGATGTTGATGCAAATAACGGCGAATCGTAACCATTTCGTCGTAATATTCACGAAGCTTAGCAAATAATAATGTTTTCACGTGCACCGCTCCTTCTGTTTTTTTCATTATACCATCGTTGACAAATGATCGAAAACGGGTTAATATACCCATATACGTATTTAGGAGGAACATATATGGGTACATGGATGAATGTCGTTCTCATCATTTTGCTTATTTATTTTGTTGCGACAAAAATGTTGCCGACAAAAGGTGTGGAGCATATTACACCAGATGAGTTAAAAGAAAAATTAAAACAAACGAAAGACCGCCAATTTATTGATGTACGCACATCTGCGGAATATCGTGCGCGCAACATTCGTCAATTTAAAAATATCCCGCTTCATCAGTTGGCTGATCAACTACATGAGCTCGATCGCGAGAAAGAGACGATTGTGATTTGTCAAAGCGGTATGCGTAGCAATCAAGCGGCAAAAATATTAGCGAAAAATGGATTTAAGCGCGTCGTGAACGTGCGCGGCGGCATGAACGCTTGGAATGGATAAGGCTGACGATATGTCAGCCTTCTTTTACAACTGCATATGTTGTCACATAGGATGGACGCGGAAAAATGGACCGTTGTTGATCGATTCCTTCTTCTGTGCCACGCTTTTGGTGCGCTCTTTCATACGCTTTTGATTGTTGCCAACGACGAAAGGCACTTTCATTTTCCCACATCGTCATAATGACGTATGTATCGCTTTTTAACGGACGTAACACGCGAATGGCGACGAACCCAGGCTCTTTTTCAATTAACCGTGCCCGCTGTTGAAAACGATGTTCAAATAACGGTCTTCCTTCGTCTGTGACCGGAATATTATTGCAAACAACAAACGTTCCCCCAAATGATCCGACGGCATCAAGCACTTCGTACGGACGCGGCTCGTGAAAGACGCTTGTTCCTTCTATTTCATGAATAAGCATCCCATTGTCTTCATCGTATACAAGCAACATATGCTCATTTGCGTATTGGCTACGCAATCGTTGCAAATAGTCGATTGTGCCATTTGTCATAAATACGTACACCGATATCATCCCCTTTCTTTTCTTGCTCATATTTTACCCCTTTCTTTTCTTCTTGGCGATTTCATGAACGTTGCACATTATTACTACCCAGACGGTGAAAAAATCGGTATAGTTGTGTTAGTGGAAACAAATAAACAATTTCGCTACACTATAATATAAGCATAATATAAGCGATTACATAACATGAAAGGATGGACATGATGATTAAAAACGATACATTTTTACGTGCCTGTCGCGGAGAAGCAACGGAATACGTTCCTGTTTGGTATATGAGACAAGCAGGGCGTTCGCAACCGGAATACCGCGCGTTGAAAGAAAAATATTCGCTTTTTGAAATTACACACCAACCAGAGCTATGCGCCTATGTGACGCGCTTGCCTGTTGAACAATATAACGTCGATGCGGCCATTTTATATAAAGATATTATGTCACCGCTTCCAGCGATCGGCGTCGATGTCGATATTAAAGCGGGTATCGGACCAGTCATCGACAACCCGATTCGTTCGCTTGCCGATGTCGAACGTCTCGGTGAAATTGATCCAGAAAACGACGTGCCATACGTGCTTGAAACGATTCGCCTATTGACGAAAGAGCAACTGACTGTTCCGCTCATCGGTTTTGCTGGTGCGCCGTTTACTTTAGCAAGCTATATGATTGAAGGTGGGCCTTCGAAAAACTATAATAAAACGAAAGCGTTTATGTATGCGGAACCGAAAGCATGGTTTGCCCTTATGGATAAGCTGGCGGATATGACGATTCGTTACGTGAAAGCGCAAATTCGTGCTGGGGCAAGCGCCATTCAAATTTTTGATTCTTGGGTTGGTGCAGTCAATGTTTCTGATTATCGTCAATTTATTAAACCGACGATGGAGCGTATTTTTACTGCGCTTCGTGACGAACATGTTCCGCTTATTATGTTTGGGGTTGGCGCAAGCCATTTAGCGAAAGAATGGCACGATTTGCCGCTTGACGTCGTCGGTTTAGATTGGCGCTTATCGATTCGTGAAGCGCGCGAGATGGGGCTGACAAAAGCGCTACAAGGCAATTTAGATCCAGCCGTATTGCTTGCCCCATGGGAAGTTATCGAAGCGCGCGTCAAACAAATTTTAGATGAAGGCATGGCGCATGAAGGTGGGTACGTATTTAACTTAGGGCATGGCATTTTCCCACAAATCAAGCCGGAGACGTTAAAACGACTTACAGCGTTTATCCACGATTATTCAGCAAAAAGAAAAGGATGAATAAACGATGTCAAAAAAAGTAATGGGATTGCTTGTCATGGCGTACGGTACGCCGTATAAAGAAGAGGATTTAGAGCAATATTACACGCACATTCGTCATGGTCGCAAACCGTCGGAAGAGATGCTAGCGGATCTTCGTGAGCGTTACGAAGCGATCGGAGGCATTTCACCGCTTGCAGCCATTACAAAACAACAGGCGGAAAAACTTGCCGAGCGACTTAATGAAGTACAAGATGAGATTGAATTTCGCATGTATTTAGGATTAAAGCATATTGAGCCGTTCGTTGAAGACGCCGTTCAACAAATGCATGAAGATGGGATAGAAGAAGCGGTTTCGATCGTATTAGCTCCGCATTTTTCGACATTTAGTGTCAAATCATATAACGGACGAGCAAAAGAAGAAGCGGCCCGTTTAGGTGGACCGAAGTTGACGTGTGTGGAAAGTTGGTATACTGAACCGAAATTTATTCAATATTGGGCAGATCGAGTAAAAGAAACGTATGCTTCGATGTCTGAACGAGAGCGGGAAAAAGCGGTGTTGATCGTTTCCGCCCACAGCTTGCCTGAAAAAATTATCGCAATGGGAGATCCGTATCCAAAGCAACTACAAGAAACAGCCGATTTCATTGCGAAAGAAGCAGGTGTTTCGGAATACGTCATTGGTTGGCAAAGTGCAGGCAATACCCCGGAGCCTTGGTTAGGTCCAGATGTGCAAGATTTAACGCGACAACTATATGAAGAAAAAGGGTACGAGGCATTCGTATACGTTCCAGCAGGATTTGTGTCCGATCATTTAGAAGTGTTGTACGATAACGACATTGAATGTAAACAAGTAACGGATGAACTTGGCGTCAGTTACTATCGTCCGCCGATGCCAAATGCCCATCCGCAGTTTATTGACGCCCTTGCAACGGTTGTGTTAAATCATTTACGTAAAGAAGGCGAGTCATTATGAAAAAGAAAGTCGTCATTATTGGCGGTGGGATGACGGGACTTGCGGCAGCGTATTACTTGCAAAAAGAAGCGCGAGAAAAACAGTTGCCTATTTCTTGTGAATTAATTGAGGCGAGCCATCGACTTGGTGGGAAAGTGCAAACGGTGTATCGCGATGGTTTTGTCATTGAGCGCGGACCGGATTCTTTTTTGGCACGAAAAATGAGCGCCTCACGCCTCATTCACGAAGTCGGGCTTGAGAAAGAGCTCGTGCATAATACGGCAGGTCAATCGTACATTCTCGTCAATCGAACCCTTCATCCGATTCCAGGCGGAGCGGTGATGGGCATTCCGACAAAACTTGCACCGTTTGTCATGACACGCCTCTTTTCTCCGTTCGGCAAACTGCGCGCAGCAGCTGACTTTGTCTTGCCTCCATTAAAAACGGAAGGGGACGTATCGCTCGGGCAATTTTTCCGCCGTCGTCTCGGAAATGAAGTGGTGGATCGCCTCATTGAACCTTTATTATCGGGCATTTACGCAGGTGATATTGACGAACTTAGCTTAATGGCTACGTTCCCTCAATATTTCCACTTAGAGCAAAAACATGGGAGTCTCGTGCTCGGAATGAAGCGGTCGATGCCGAAGCAAAAAACGAAACAAAAAAGTGACAAAGGCATTTTTCAAACGTTAAAAACAGGGCTGGCTTCGCTTGTTGATGCGATTGAGCAAAGGTTGGAAAAAGGAACGGTGCATAAAGGAGTCCGTGTTGAGCGGATTGAGAAGGTTGAGGAACGATATGTGTTAACGTTAAGTAACGGCGAGAAAAAAGAAGCGGATAGCGTTGTAGTCGCTGTTCCGCATCAATCATTGCCATCGCTATTTCCGAATGAAACAACGTTTTCTCTTTTTGAAACGATGCCATCGACGTCTGTTGCAACGGTCGCGTTAGCGTTTCCGAAAGAAGCGGTCGCAAAGGATATGAACGGAACGGGATTTGTTGTTTCGCGCGATAGCGATTATACGATTACCGCATGTACGTGGACGCATAAAAAATGGCCGCATACAACTCCAGAAGGTTATGTTTTGTTGCGTTGTTATGTCGGTCGCCCCGGAGATGAAGCAATTGTCGACCAAACAGACGAAGATATCGTTCAAGTCGTGATGGACGATTTAAATAAAGTGATGAACATTACGATGAATCCAATGTTTTCGATTGTGACACGTTGGAAACAATCGATGCCACAATATACGGTCGGTCATCGTGAACGGATGGAACGGGTGAAACAATATATGCAACAACATCTTCCAGGCATCTTTTTAGCGGGAAGTTCGTATGAAGGGCTTGGGCTCCCGGATTGCATCGATCAAGGGGAAGAAGCAGTTAAAAAAGTATTGCATTATTTAGCTTATACGAAAGAAAAGGTGTCGCTATAAAAGGCACCTTTTTTTCTTGCAACTACAGATCATATGTGTTAAGATATAAAACGAAATGACCAAAATGTTCATTTAGTCAAAATAAAGGATGAACGCCTATGTCAGATAAAAGAAGGCAAATTATTGAAGCGGCAGCGAAGTCGTTTTCGCTTTTTGGCTATAAAGCAACGACGATAGACCAAGTAGCGAAAATGGCGAATGTCGGCAAAGGAACGATTTACACGTTTTTTAAAAGTAAAGAAGAGTTGCTTGAAGACATCGTTTCTTCGATCATTTCTGAAATTAAGCATGAGGCAGATGCGGCGATCGATCAACGCTTATCGTTTAACGAAAACGTGCAACGCGCTTTGCAACGTATTTTTACGTTCCGCAAAGAACATGAACTGACGATGAAGCTGTTGCAAGAAGTGCGCGATATTGGCACGCCTGCTGTGCGCGATGTGATGAAGCGACTTGATCGTGAAATGATCGCTTATGTGCGGGAAAAAATAGAAGAGGCGATGGAAAAGGGAGAAATTCGTTCGTGCGACCCAGAGCTAACGGCATTTTTAATGTTTAAAATGTATATTGCTTTAAACGTTGAATGGGAAAAAGAACACGAGCCATTGCCGCAACAAAAAATTGCCGAACTGTTTCATTTACATTTGTTAAAAGGATTGTCACCATGATGATCCTTCTCTTTTTTGTTTAAAGTGACTAAATGAACAAATTGGTCAATATTTTAAGAAGGGGGTTGATTGTGTGCCTACATTTCAATTGTTCATAAAGGAAATCAAAGCCATCACATCTAATCGAAAAGTGCTTATTCCTGTTATCGCTGTTTTATTTATTCCGCTTTTATATAGTGGTATGTTTTTATGGGCGTTTTGGGATCCGTACGAGCATTTAGACGATTTGCCTGTCGCTGTTGTCAATAATGACAAAGGTGCGACATTTGAAGGAGAAGAGCTCCATATTGGTGATGATCTCGTTGACAAGTTAAAGGAAAAGAAACAATTTGATTGGCATTTTGTCAGCCAAAGTGAAGGAGAAAAAGGATTAAAAGAGCAACGGTATTATATGCTGATTGAAATTCCAGAAGATTTTTCAGAAAATGCAACGACGTTACAAGACGATCATCCGAAAAAGCTTCAACTCATTTACAAGCCAAATGAAGGGTTTAACTTTTTATCTGCCCAAATCGGTGGAACAGCGGTTGAAAAAATTAAAACAGAGGTAGCAAAAACGTTAACCGAAACGTACGCTGAAAACATGTTTGAAAGCGTAAGAACGTTGGCAGATGGATTAACAAAAGCGAGTGACGGGGCGAAAAAATTGCATGATGGACTCCATGATGCAAAAGACGGAACGAATAAGTTATATGATGGCATGAAAAAAGCGCAAGATGGCTCCAATGAATTGTATCATCATTTAGCGACACTTGCGGAAAAATCGATTGCCTTTACGAACGGATTGCATCAAGCAGCTGACGGTTCACAGCAAGTTCAAGCGGGCGTTCAAACGCTTCATGATGGAATGACACGTATGGTGGACGGGCAAGGACAGTTGGTCATCGGTGCAAAACAAGCAAAAGAAGGGACGGAAAAACTTGCTTCAGGTGCCGATCGCATACTTGAAGGAACGAAGGCGCTTGATGCCCGTATCCCACAGTTTTTACAAGGGTCGGAGCAGTTAAGTGAAGGGACAGAAAAATTAGCCACATCGCTTTCACAATGGCAACAAGGGGCAACGCAAGTTCAAGCAGGTGCCACGCAAGTGACAAGCGGGTTAGAAAAACTCGTCGCGACACTTGATACGCTTATCCAAACGTCAGATCCGATGCAAAAAGCGGTGTATGAGCAATTGAAACAAAATGTCGTACAATTGTCGTTAGGGAGTAAGCAAGTGGAAAATGGAGTCGCACAGTTAAACGATGGTGCCAAAGCGTTACAAGCAGGGGCAACTTCGTTAAGCGCTGGGGCGAAGCAGCTACATGAGGGGCATATCGCTCTGGATCGGGGAGTGGACGAACTCCTTGCAGGACAACAACAACTATCGAATGGGGCACATCAGTTAGCGAATGGGCAAGACAAACTCGTTGCAGGCATGAGTACACTATATGAAAAAATGCAGGAAGCGGAACAAGGTGTAGCCAAGCTTGCTGATGGTGGTCAAACGCTTGTTTTAGGTTTACAAACTCTTGCGGACGGAGCGGATCAATTACAAGATGGGGCGCATCGGTTAGCAGATGGTTCGCAACAGTTATCGAATGGAATGAGTGAATTAACGAACGGAACAGGGAAATTACAAGATGGAATGAAGCAACTGACGGATGGTTCGGCAGAGCTAGCTGACAAATTACGAGAAGGCGCAGAAGAAGCGGGTAACGTTAAGGCAAATGAAGACGTATATAACATGTTTGCCGAACCGGTGAAAGTCAAAAATGAGAAAATAAATGAAGTACCAAACTATGGAACTGGATTTACACCGTATTTCTTGTCATTAGGGTTGTTCGTTGGTGCCCTTTTACTTTCCATTGTTTTTCCGCTTCGTGAGCCAGCGGCAGCACCTCGTTCGCCATTTCAGTGGTTTTTTGCGAAATTTGGCGTACTAATTGGCGTCGGTATTTTACAAGCGCTATTTGCTGATAGTGTATTGCTTTTTGGGCTTGACTTACAAGTGGAAAGCGTTCCGTTATTCATCTTATTTAGCGTCGTGACAAGCATTACCTTTTTATCAGTTATTCAATTTCTCGTTACAGTATTCGGGGACCCAGGAAGGTTCATCGCGATTATCGCATTAATTTTACAATTAACAACAAGCGCTGGAACGTTCCCGCTTGAGTTAATTCCACGTTCGTTGCAACATTTTAATGCATGGCTTCCAATGACATATTCTGTCTTTGGATTCAAAGCGGTCATTTCAAGCGGAGATTTCTCGTTTATGTGGGAAAATGTCGGAAAGCTATGTATGTTTATCGTTGTGATGATCGCTGGAACGATGACGTACTTTACTATTCAACATCGCCGCCAATTTACGACGATCGTCGAAAAAGCTTCTGAAGCATAATAAGCTTCGGAAGCTTTTTTTAATGAAAAAATTTTTTAAAAATTAAGTTGCATATACAAGATGAGGCGAGTATAATATGGATATGAAAACGATTTCATTCATTTGTTTTTGATTGAAATAAAGGGGGAATGGGAGGATGGCGACAATTGAAGATGTCGCCAAGCTAACAGGGCTTTCACGAACGACCATTTCGCGCGTCATAAACAATCACCCATATGTGTCTGAAGAGAAGCGAAAGCTCGTGCTTGAAGCGATGGAGAAGTTAGGATATGTGCCTAATTCCTCGGCGAGAAGTTTGCGGAATCAAAGAACGAGCATTTTAGCGTTATTTATTCCGCGTATTACAAATCCATTTTTTAGCGAACTAGTAGAAGCAACAGAAATTGCAGCAGCGGAACATGGCTATCAGCTCATTGTTTGTCAAACGCGCTATTCGCCTGAAAAAGAATTAAACTATATGAATTTATTAAAAACAAAACAAGTCGACGGAGTCATTTTAGCCTCGATTCAAAACGAATGGAAACAGCTGAAGCCGTTTTTACAGTATGGGCCGATTGTGCTTTGCAATGAATTTGACGATTGTGCAAACGTTCCTACCGTTCGTCTCGATCAAGTATATGGGGGATACATAGCAACAAAACATTTACTTGAGCAAGGTCATACGAAAATCGCTTATTGTTCCGGCGGTTATCGAAGCAATGTTGCAAAGTCGCGTGAAGAGGGTTTTAAAAAAGCGTTAGCAGAATATAAGCTGACGTTTGATGAACGATATGCTTTTCGCGATGCGTTTCATATTGCCGATGGAAAGCGCGTATTCCAACAAATGATGATGCTTTCAGATCGCCCAACGGCTGTATTCACCGGAAGCGATGAAGTAGCGGCCGGCATTATATCTGAGGCGTTAAGATGTGGCTATCGCATCCCTGAACATTTAGCTGTCGTTGGTTTTGACAATCAAGCGATTACCGAGCTGACGAATCCGACGATTACGACGGTGCATCAACCGGTCAAACAAATGGCGCAAAAAGCCGTCGATCTGATCGTGGAAAAAATTCAAACAAAAAAGTATGACGCAAAAGAAATTTATGAATTTCCACTGCAACTGATCATTCGCGCATCGACAGTTGGTAGCAAGCTTCATAAAAGTGAAGCTTGACATACATTTTATTTTATTCAATAAAGGGGGACTTTTTCATGAAGAAGGCAACGAAATTTTCTTCTGCATTGTTAGCGCTTACGCTAGGTTTGACAGCTTGTTCAGGCGGTCAAGAAACGGACAAAAAGGAAACAACGGATAAAAAAGATGATGCAAAAAAATCTGAAGAAGTTGTAAAAATCGTGTATGCTCGCGGTAAAGATGCGACAAAAGCGACAGACGAAATCGTCAAAGCGTTTGAAGCAAAATATCCAAACATTGATGTCGAATTCCGCGAAATGCCTTCAGACACAGGGGCGCAACACGACGCATATGTCACGATGTTAAACGCAAAGTCGTCTGAGATTGATGTGATGGACTTAGACGTCATTTGGCCAGCGGAGTTTGCGCAAGCTGGGTATGTTCTTCCGCTCGATCGTTTTATTGAAAAGGACGGCATTGATTTAAATGCATATAACCAAGGGGCTCTCGCAGCTGGAAACTTCGACGGAAAACAATGGGCGATGCCAAAATTTATTGATACAGGACTATTATTTTATCGTAAAGATATTGTACCAGAAGATAAAGTGCCAAAAACTTGGGATGAGTTGTTAGCGGCTGCGCGTGAGTTTAAAGGAAAAGGCGGCACACAGTTCGGATATTTAATGCAAGCGAAACAATATGAAGGATTAGTATGTAACGCAATTGAATTTATTGCGGCATACGGTGGAAAAATCGTCGATGAAAACAACAACGTTGTCGTCAACAGCCCTGAAACGATTAAAGGTTTAAAGAAAATGGTTGAAATCGCAACATCTGATGTTGTGCCAAGCAACATTACGACATTTACAGAGCCAGAATCCCATACAGCGTTTATTGAAGGACAATCGCCATTTATTCGCAACTGGCCATATCAATATGCGCTAGCGAACGATCCAGAACAGTCAAAAATTGTGGATAAAGTAGGCGTTGCGCCACTGCCAGCGGGCGATAAAGGTTCAGCAGCGGCGCTAGGCGGATGGATGACAGCGATTAACGCGTATTCGAAAAATAAAGAAGCGGCTTGGGAATTCGTGAAATTTATGACTGGTCCAGAAGGTCAAAAAATTTCTGCGATTTACGGCGGTTTAGCACCAACGCTTCCAGAACTGTTTAAAGATGAAGAAGTGTTAAAAGCGAATCCATTCTTCGCAGAAGAAGGATTTGTTAACGGATTAAACGCAGCGGTACCACGTCCAGTTGTACCAAACTATCCAGAAGTGTCCGAAATTATTCAAATTAACGTATCAAAAGCGATTGCAGGACAAATTACAGTTGAAGAAGCAGTTGCGAACATGGAAAAAGAAATTAAAGCAGTTATGCAGTAGTACGCGTTAGCCTTCAGCCTCACATGAGCGCTGAAGGCTAAATCCTTTGCACAAAGGGGGAACAACGAGTGAAAAACGAAAAAAAATCGGAGCGTCGTTTAGCATATATTCTTGTTGCTCCGTCGCTTTTGCTTATTTTAGCTGTCGCCATTTGGCCAGTCATTCAATCGTTTTATTTCAGTTTATTTGACTATCGTCTCAACAATCCGGCGAAATCTTCTCTCCACTTTGATTACAGCTTAAACTTGGAGCGATATTTAGAAAGCTATCCGTTTTTAATGAGCGCATTAAAACAGGAAATTTCGCAAGCGACAGGTGAGGAAAAAGAACAGCTGACGTCACTACAAGAGAAGCTCCAACAAGTCGATGAAGAAATTCGTGCGGATGAAGAAGTAGCGAAACGGTATGAACAAGTCGATGAGATTTTAAACAATTTTGAAGTGCCAAGTGAAGAAATGAAAATAGTGTCTATTGATGAACAAGCGGCACAAGATTTAGTGAAAACGATGCAAGATGCTAAACAAACGTTAAAAACGTTAAACGAAAACGGGCAATTGAAGCAAGGGGATAAATTAACAGGGCTTGCGAACGGATTAAGCGGAGCGGTCATTGAACCGAACTTTGTCGGTTTAGCTCATTATAAAAACTATTTTACGGATGCTCGCTTATGGAAAGCACTTTGGAATACAACAGTATTTACTGTCATTTCTGTTGCGCTTGAATTAGTGCTCGGTTTAGCGATTGCATTGCTAATTAATAAAGCCTTTTTCGGCCGCGGGCTTGTGCGGGCAACGATTTTAATTCCGTGGGCGATTCCAACGGCAGTATCTGCGTTAATGTGGAAGTTTTTATATGACGGACAAAACGGGATTGTGGCAAAATATTTTGCGGACATTGGCATTATCAATAATATGAGCGAACTGCTTACGACAGGTGCCGGAGCGATGTTTGCTGTCATTTTTTCAGATGTATGGAAAACAACGCCATACATGGCGCTCTTGCTACTTGCTGGGTTACAAACGATTCCGAGCTCTTTATATGAAGCGGCATCGATTGACGGAGCGACAAAGTGGCAACAGTTCGTCAAAATTACGTTACCGCTTTTAAAATCGAGCATTCTCGTTGCGCTTTTGTTCCGTACGCTTGATGCGTTTCGTGTGTTTGACTTAATTTTCGTTTTAACAGGTGGAGGACCAGCGAACTCGACAGAAACGATCTCGATCTTAGCGTATAAAGTCATGTTCTCGCAAACAAACTTCGGTGGCGGTTCAGCGTTAGCGGTGATCGTTTTCATTTGCGTAGCGATCATTTCGACAATTTACATTAAGTTTTTAGGTGCTGACCTCATTTCTGACCGAAAATAGGAGGTGCAACGATGCAAAAGAAAGCCGGTCCATTGTTTTACGTGTTTTTATTTATTTTCGTTTTTTTAGTCATGTTTCCATTTTTATGGATTTTGTTAAGTTCGATTAAGCCATTGAGCGAACTGTTTGGAGAAGAAGCGTTCAATTGGTTTACGAGCCATCCAACGTTAAAAAGTTACGTTTCTGTTTTTGTCAATTATCCGTTTTTAAAATATTTATGGAACAGTACGGTGATCGCGACAATTACAACAGTGTATACTGTATTCGTCGCCGCGTTTGCCGCGTATGCGATTGCGCGCCTAGATTTCAAAGGAAAATCGGTCATTCTTGGCATCGTGTTGTCGGTGTCGATGTTTCCGCAAATTGCGACTATTTCGCCGATTTACATGTTTGTGAAAAAGTTTGAGTTAACAAATAGCTATTTAGGATTAATTATTCCGTATACGACGTTTGCATTGCCGCTATCGATTTGGTTATTAGTGACGTTTTTCCGTAAAATTCCGTTTGATTTAGAAGAAGCTGCGAAAATGGACGGAGCAACACCGCTTCAAACATATTTTAAAGTCATTTTACCATTAGCTGTACCAGGTATTTTTACGACATCCATTCTCGTTTTCATCGCAGCATGGAACGAATTTTTATTCGCTTTAACAATTAACACAGCTGAGACATATAAGACCGTGCCAGTCGGTATTGCGATGTTCCAAGGGCAATATACGATTCCGTGGGGCGAAATTTCAGCAGCGACCGTTATCGTAACGATTCCACTCGTCATTATGGTATTATTATTCCAACGTCGCATCGTATCAGGTTTAACGTCTGGTTCTGTAAAAGAATAGAAGGGAGAGGAAAGGAAATGGAATCGATTCCAAAAACGAAACAATGGTGGAAAGAAGCCGTCGTGTATCAAATTTATCCGCGCAGTTTTAAAGATTCAAATGGGGACGGAATTGGCGATTTGCGTGGCATTATTGAAAAATTAGATTATCTGCAAGAGCTTGGCGTCGATGTCGTTTGGTTATCGCCTGTATATAAGTCGCCAAACGACGATAACGGCTACGATATTAGCGACTATCAAGACATTATGGACGAGTTTGGCACGCTCGCTGACTGGGACGAACTGCTTCACGAAATGCATACACGCGGCATGAAATTAGTGATGGATTTAGTCGTCAACCATACGTCAGATGAACATCGTTGGTTTATTGAATCGCGCAAGTCAAAAGATAATCCGTATCGCGACTATTACATTTGGCGACCAGGGAAAGACGGAAAAGAGCCGAACAATTGGCAGTCGTTTTTTAGCGGTTCGGCGTGGCAATATGATGAAACAACAGGGGAATATTATTTACATTTATTTTCAAAAAAACAACCAGATTTAAATTGGGAAAACGAAAAGGTGCGCAAAGAAATTTTCAACATGATGACGTGGTGGCTAGACCGCGGTATTGACGGATTCCGAATGGATGTTATCAACTTATTATCGAAAGTAGAAGGATTGCCAGATGCGCCGGTGACAAATCCAAACGACCGTTATCAATGGGGCGGTCAATATTTTGTGAACGGTCCGAAATTAATGGACTATTTGCGTGAAATGAAAGAGAAAGTATTAAGCAAATACGACATTATGACCGTCGGCGAAACGCCAATGGTCACAACAGATGATGCGATTCGATTTACGAACGAGCAAGACGGCGTCATGAATATGTTGTTTCAATTCGAGCATATGGACGTTGATTCAAAGCCAGGAAGTCACCTTGGAAAATGGGATATTCAGCCGTGGAAGTTGACCGATTTGAAAAAAATTATGAGCAAATGGCAAATTGAACTGCACGGGAAAGGTTGGAACTCTCTTTATCTAGAAAATCACGATCAACCGCGTTCTGTTTCGCGTTTTGGTGACGACAAAACGTATCGTGTAGAAAGCGCAAAAATGTTAGCGACATGGCTACATATGATGCAAGGAACGCCATACATTTATCAAGGACAAGAAATCGGTATGACGAACGTTTCTTTCCCATCCATTGAATATTATCGTGACGTAGAAACAATTAATTTATGGAACGATGTTGTAGTAAACAAAGGGTATGATCCAGACAACATATTAAAGGCGATTCATTATCGCGGTCGGGATAACGCGCGCACGCCAATGCAATGGGATGCGACAGAGCATGCAGGCTTTACGACAGGTACCCCATGGATTGACGTCAATCCGAATTATCGCGACATTAACGTCGAACAAGCGATGAAAGATGAAAACTCGGTGTTTCATTATTATAAAAAACTCATTCGCCTTCGAAAAGAACATCCGATTATCGTATACGGTTCATACGAGCTGTTGCTTGAAGATGATGAACAAATTTATGCATACGTGCGTAAGTTCAACGATGAACAGTTGCTTGTTATTACGAATTTTAGCAGCGAGCAACCAACATTTACGTTGCCGTCACATATCACGTTCACCGAAAAACAATTGCTTATTAGCAACTATACGGTCGATGAAAATGAATCGATTGACACAATTACGCTTAAACCGTATGAAGCACGTGTATATAAGTTAAAGTAAAAAGCAGCCGCGCAGGCTGCTTTTTACTTTAACAAGAAACGTTTAAACATTGCACGCAAACGTTGCCGTAACATTCATGTTGTTCTTCCATTTCTTTGCCGCACTCACAACATGTTTTTGGTGGTAACTTTTTATAAAATTCAGACATTTTCTCTAACATCATTCCCCATCCCCTTCACTTTTGTTGATTTTATTGTATTATAACAGAATATCGTATGTCAATAGTTGTTTTATAACATTTGCGTGTGTGAAATTTGTTCAGAAATTTGGTATGGTGTAGTTGTACACATTTTTGCAAGGAAGGTGAATACATATGAAAGTGACAGTGATCGGTTATTGGGGAGCATTTCCGAAAAAAAATGAAGCGACGTCATGCTACTTATTTGAACATGACGGGTTTCGCTTGTTAGTCGACTGCGGAAGCGGAGCGTTAGCCCAGCTCCAAAACGTCATCGACATTGAACAAATTGATGCAGTCATTGTATCGCATTATCATCACGATCACGTGGCAGACATCGGTCCGCTGCAATACGCGCGACTGATTAAGAAAAATTTAGGCGTCGATTTGCCTGAGTTACCGATTTATGGTCATTCCCTCGATCGTGATGGATTTGCACGCCTTGCGCATAAAGGGGTGACAAAAGCAGTGGCGTATGATCCGAATGAGACGCTCTATATCGGTCCGTTTGCGATTTCGTTTATGGAAACAGAACATCCAGCCATTTGTTATGCGATGCGAATAGAAGCAGGAGGAAAAACGGTCGTGTATACTGCCGATTCAAGCTATTTACCGCAGTTTGTTCCTTTTGCGAAACAGGCACATTTACTTATTTGTGAATGCAATTTTTACGCAGGGCAACATGCGAAACAAGCAGGTCATATGACGAGTGAAGAAGCGGCAACAATTGCTCGCGATGCAGGCGTTGAAACATTGTTACTGACGCACTTGCCTCATTTCGGTAACGTCGAACAACTTGTCGTCGAAGCGAAAAAAGTTTTCCATGGCGATGTGCAATTAGCGAAAACAAGATGGACATGGGAAGGGTAGCGAACGGCTACCTTTCCTTTGAGGTGATCTTCATGACATGGTGGCAATACGGAATAATTAGCTATATAGTTATTTTTTGTTGGTTTTTGTTTTCTTCCTATGTTACTCATCGGTGGACATCAAAACGAGAATGCAAACCTTCGCATCGCGTTTTACTTAAACGTGATAGCATTCAAACGCTCGTTTTGACTACTATACTTGTTATTTTATACTTTTTTGATATTAAGTTTCCTTTTGTGAAGTGAATGGAGATGATGGGGCTAATCTCAAAACATGTTGAAGGTTTCAGATTAGCCTTTTTCATTTGTTATAATACAGAATAAAAATTTTGAAAATTTTTTGAACAGATGCTTGACGATAGATTGAAAAGTAGAGATAATATGGTTGTGTTAGAATTTTCTTAAAATTTAGTATCATGTGCTAGGAGGTGAGTGTTAAAAGAAATGATAACGCTTACAACTTGAAGGGGGTATTTGTTTGATTGCGTTTTACCTCATCTTAGCGATTACAGTCGTCAGTTTATACGTTGCTTTTCGTAAGCAAAAGCCTTTCTTTTTACTCATTCCATTCTTGTCAGTCTTCGTTTACTTTTTATTTGAAGTCATAACGTTCCCAGCACCATTTTTAGAAACGGTCAAATTTATTTTTAACTTGGGGGTGTGTTTGTTTGAAACAAATTGATAAAAAAGTGGCGGATGCGTACTTCCGTGAGCGCGTGCGGCTAATTGTTATTTTTTTAATTATTTGGTTTATTGTTTCATTTGGCATCGTTATGTTCGCGGAGTCATTTAAAAATATGACGTTTAACAGTTTCCCATTCCATTACTTTATGGGAGCACAAGGAGCTGTTGCGACGTTTATCATCTTGTTGTTTATTAACGCGAAAGTAAGCGACAACATCGATAAAAAGTACGGCATTAGCGAAGAGAAAAACGAACAATTAAGCGCAGGCAAAGCGCTTGATCATTAAGAGAACAAAGGGGAAGGGGGAGCAATATGGATACACAATTTCTCGTGTCTTTATCCATTATTATCGCATCATTTGCGTTATATATCGGGATTGCAATTTACAATAAGGCGAAAGAAACGTCTGATTTTTACGTCGCAGGTCGCGGCATTTCCCCGTTTTCAAATGGAATGGCGATTGCGGCGGACTGGATGAGTGCGGCCTCCTTTATCGGTATGGCTGGTACGATTATGTTGTTAGGCTATGACGGTCTTGCATACATTATGGGGTGGACAGGTGGATACTTATTGTTGACATTTTTACTCGCCCCACAACTTCGCAAATACGGTCGTTATACGGTGCCAGAGTTTATCGGTGACCGTTATGAAAGTCATACGGCTCGTGTGATCGCAGCGCTTTGTACAATCATTATTTCGTTCGTTTATTCGATCGGTCAGCTATCCGGTTCGGGCGTCGTTATTGGCCGTTTGCTCGAAGTAGATGCGAAAGTCGGTACGATGATCGGGGTTGTGTTAATTGCGTTTTATGCGGCGTTTGGCGGAATGAAAGGAATTACATGGACGCAAGTAGCGCAATATGTCATTTTAATTATCGCTTACTTAATTCCGGTCGTTTTCATGTCGCTTCAATTGACCGGAAACCCGATTCCGTGGCTTTCTTACGGAAAAATTGTCGGTCAGTTTCAAGAGTTGGATCAGCAATTAGGCATTTCACAGTATGCAGAACCATTTTTGAAAGGTAGCAAATGGCAGTTTCTTGCGCTTATGTTTACGTTAATGGCTGGAACAGCAGGTCTGCCGCACGTCATCGTCCGTTTCTATACGGTATCAACGATGAAAGCAGCCCGTTGGTCAGGGGCATGGGCACTTTTATTCATCGGTTTACTTTACTTATCAGCACCTGCGTACGCAGCGTTTTCACGCTTCATTTTAATTAAAAATGTTGTCGGCCAAAAAATTAGCGAATTGCCAGCATGGACAGAAAAGTGGATTAACACAGGGAAGTTGCAAATTGCGGATGCTAATGGCGATGGCATTTTACAATGGCAAGAGATGGTTATTAGTAACGACATCGTCGTTATGGCAACACCAGAAATCGCAAATCTTGGCATGTTTGTGATCGGTTTAGTCGCAGCTGGAGCGATGGCGGCGGCGTTATCAACAGCAGGTGGGTTAATGATTGCCATTTCGTCTTCATTTGCTCATGACATTTACTATCGTATTTTACGTCCGAATGCGTCAGAGCAAAATCGGTTACTTGTTGCGCGCATTTCAATTGTTACTGCGACAGTGTTAGCAGGTTTAGTTGCATTAAATCCACCGGGTGTTATTACACAAATTGTTGCATGGGCGTTTGCTATTGCGGCAAGCACGTTCTTTCCAGCGCTTGTCCTTGGTGTATGGTGGAAACGTTCAAACGCTGCAGGTGCCATTGCAGGAATGCTTGTCGGCTTAGCTGTTTCGCTCGGCTACATTTTAGCGGCGAAGTATGGCGGCTTTTCGATTGCAGGAATTGTTGATACAGGGGCAGGAATTTTTGGAGCAGTTGCGGCCATGTTAGCGAATGTCGTTGTTTCATTCATGACGAAAGAACCTTCACAGTCTGTTCAAGAAGAAGTGTATGATCTTCGTTATCCAGAGCAAATGACATACAAAGACGGTCAAGTGTGGATGAGATAATGTGTTCGGCATCTGTATATACAGATGCCGTTTTTGTAAGGGGGGATTGACATGCATCCATTATTTCAGGGATTGCCGCAACCCGAAATGGAACAGCTTATCGCTGCATGTGAACAAAAGACATTTGATAAAGACGATCTCATTTTAGGGAAAAATGAGCAGCGGAAAGGGCTTGTGTTGTTGCTTGATGGGGTGGCGGAAGTATATGTTGAGCATGAAGGATATGACGAAGTGCTTGAAGTAGTGCAAAAAGGCGGAATTATCGGATTTTCAAGCTTAGCTCATTTTTTAGGTGTATCGAAAAGCGATGGAAAAGAAGAGCTCGTTGCGGTACGGGCGGCGGAACGATGTGAAGTGCTTGTCATGCCGTTTTCCGTGTTAACACGGTTATGGGATGATCCGAACGTACATGACTATTTACTTGCGCAGGCGTGTGTTCGTTTAAAAGATGTATATGTGTCGCTTGCTGAGCAAATTAAGCAAGCGCGTAAATTCGGGGACGCTACATCGTTTGTTGTCCCTGTGCAAGATGTTATGATTCGCGACGTTGTGACCCTTCCGCCGACGGCAACCGTACAAGAGGCGGCGAAAAAAATGGCGGCGACTCATATTAGTTCGATCGTCGTGACAGACGAACAAACGTTATGTGGAATTTTAACGGAAACGGATCTTGTCGAGCGTGTGCTAGGGCAATCGCTTCCGTACGATACGGTTGTTGAACGAGTGATGACAAAAGACGTCGCGACGATTTCGCGATTTGCGTATTATTACGATGCGCTTGCGCTAATGATTGAACGAGGGGTAAAACATTTGCCTGTTGTAGATGACGGAAAAGTGCAAGGTATCGTGACGTTTTCCGATTTAATGCGAAAGAAAAACGAAAGCATGATGCGGACCATTCAACAAATCGATCACGCAGATGAACAAACGTTGCCAAAAGTGAAAACGGCAATTTACGAGTTGTTAGCAACGATGTTGCGCGATCAAGTGCCGATTGCCCAATGTTTACATATGATTACGAAACTGTATGATCGGCTCGTATTGCGTTGTTTGTCGTTAGCGTTGGACAGAGTAGGGAAGCCTCCGTGCCGATTCGCTTTTTATCAAATGGGATCAAGCGGCCGAGGAGAGCAGTTTTTACTGACGGATCAAGATCATTTTCTCGTGTATGAAAGCGAGGAGCATCGTTCGTATTTTGCGAACCTTGGCAAGGCGATTGTGCACATGATGGAGAAAGCGGGGTATGAGCGATGCAAAGGAAAAATGATGGCGAGCGAAGAAGCATGGCGCGGTTCATTAGAGACGTGGAAAGACCGATTGCGTGAATGGATGATTCATGCGACAAACGACAATTTGTTGTTGGCACAAAACTTTTTTTCATATCGATTTGTATATGGTGATATGGATTTGCATCGCACGTTTGAACAACAAATTCGCGAGCAGTTAAACCGTGCGAAAATTTTCTTTTTTCGGCTTGTGGAAATGGAAAAGCAAAATGAAATTCCGACGCTTGACCGCCCGATTCGTTCGATTTTTGGACTTGAGCGGAAAACGATTGATATGAAAAAAGAAGTGCTATTTCCGTACCACCATAGCGTGCAAATTTTAGGACTGATCCATGGCATTGTATCTGGCACGCCGTTTGAGCGAATCGAGAAATTAAAAGAAAAACAAATGTTATCCCCATCGTTTGCGAAAGATGTGCAAAAAGCAGCAGAAAACGTGCTAGCCATTTACATTCGCCATAAATGGAATCACTACAAAGCAAATCAACCGTCTTCGTCTGTTTTATCGTTTACGACGATGACAACGCGTGAAAAAGATGAGCTTATTTTAAGCTTAAAAACGTTAAAACAGCTACAAACGCAATTATTTTCTCATTTTTAAGGGGGATGATGATGTTTTTTTTACGCAAGGCGATTGATTATAAGTTAAACGACAATATCCCGTTATCGACACCAATTGATGACGTTGTTTTTACAGTTTTTGATACAGAAACGACGGGATTTCATGTGGCGACAGTAGATCGATTAATCGAAATCGGTGCGGTGCAAGTGAAAGGAACGGCGGTGATAGAAGACGAAACGTTTCATACGTATGTGAATCCGAATCGCGATCTCCCACCGGTTATTGTTGAATTGACGAACATTACGGAAGAAAAGGTGAAACATGCGCCGACGGCAATTGAAGCATTGCAACAATTTTTCCAATTTGTTGAACAAAAACAAAGTGTATGCTTTGTCGGTCATTACATTTCATTTGATTTATTTGTGCTGAAACACGAATTGCGCCGTGAAAAAATGAAATTTCGTAAACCGACGTTTATCGATACGCTCGACTTAATTGGTTTTATTGCACCGTCATATGATATGCGCGATTTAGAGCGATACGCTCAAGCGTTTGGCACACGTATGTATGAACGTCATTCGGCGATCGGCGATGCGCTCACGACTGCGTATTTATTCGTTGAGTTATTACAACAATTTCGCCTGCGCGGTTATCGAACGTGGGGAGAACTGTTGCGTGCCACAGATAGCCAAATGCGGTCGTTGTCGTTTTAACAAGGGGCAAGTCCCCTTTTTTATTTTGGCAAATATTACACTTTTATAGTAAAATATGAGTTATAGAAGGGTGATGACATATGACGAATAAAAAATGGTTTTTGTATTTTTTATTGGTTGGTATTCCCTTTTCTATACATGGGCTCATTGTGATGGTACAATGTTTTTTCTTTTACCATGACATCTTGGAAATGATTAGAGGAGTTTTGTTCCTTTTGATCGGCTTGGTGGCGCTATTTTTTGCGAAACAATACTATAAGAAAACAGAAAGGTAGAGATGACGATGTTTCACCATTTTTTTAACTTAAAAAAAAATCGTTATTGAGTTAGGTGAAAGACATTTTGATAAAAACAGCTTGATGCATGCTGTTATCCAACACTTAAAAAGTGAAGGAAAGCAATGCGAAATGATCGATGTGAACACGTTATTGTTAGACGGAAAAAAGTATCATTTATATGAAACAAACGTTGCGGCGACATATTGCCCGCCTGTACAACAGGCGATTTTAGTCGAAAGCGATTGAATCACCTATAGCAAGCTTGCTGTTCATTGATTATGAATAGTAAGCTTTTATTTGTTTTGAAAAGATGTCTCGCTTGCCTGTTTTTTTATTTTAACTTTAGATGATGAGATTCGGTATGAGGTGATTGACGGGCAAGTTGACAATATGTCCCCTGCTCCAACTCCGAAGCATCAAGCGGTACAGCGAGAGTTGATGACACACGGCTGTTAATTATCCAAAATTAGGCATACTCCTCCCGTATATTCGGGCATACTCAAATAAGACAGCTGCCATCTCGGATTTCCATTCGAGAGGAAGTTGTCCAGAGAAAAAACGACGAACAAACGAAAGAAAGGTAAGGGACGAGGTTGTCCGTTTTTCCGTGCGATGATATAGCCATCTCAGTAACACATAAGCGATAAATGCCGCAAAAAGCTGGTTGTATACCGCATGCTCGTTGGTGCCAAATAAGGTCGGAACGTTTAGTTATTGTTTGATCCATCGGAAAAACACTTTTACCGTCCAACGCGCTTGATACATCTCGGAAATCTTTTCCGCCGATGCCTCCAAGACGTTCGTGACCACACGGATTTCATGCCCATGTGCATCTTGAAAGATCACGACGCGATGGCGCTTCTTGGAACGACATTGTTTCATTCCTAGCTGGCAAATAAAATCCGCCACAATGGAAGAAGAGGAGAAAGAAAGTCACTTTAGGCTCTTTTTCTGATGAATCTCGACATTGTCTTTCATCCGAATCACAAATGGTTGCTTCTGTTCGACAAACCGATCGAGGCGTTCGATGTTGAAGTACGCTCGATCCTCGACAAGAACCGACTGTACGTCTATGAGCTGTTCTCCCACCGATCCATCGGGGCGCAGTCCTACGGTTTCTACGATGTCGTTCGGCATTTGTTGCTCAGGGGAATACGCGACGTGCATGTTCACTTCGGATCGTTCCCCGTGATAGGGCGCCCATGTCAGGCGGTTTTTCCCCACGGTGACAGTCGTGGAGTCGACTACGCGCAATGCTTTTGAGAAGCGAAGCGAACGGCGGGTTTGGCGATTGCACTTGGACACCACCAAAGCAAATAAGCGCTTCATGACTTCGTACGGCACTTCTTTCGCTTTCTTAGAAACCGTCGAGTAATGAAACGTCGGCAATCCATACATCTTCGCCACATCGGCACCATGACGGAAACTTTTCCATTCGTGAAGTGCCGCCAACAGAAAAAAGTCCACCAACATACGCACCGTAAACGTCCGCGAAGTGTCGTGGTAGCCAACGGCTTCGGTCATCGACTGAAGCTCTTCATCAGAAACAATTTTTTGCATCAAATTTGGGAGTGTGGTATGCTTGTTCATAGAGAGCACCTCCTAGGTTTGTTTGTGTAGCTACTTACATTCTACAGGAAAGGTGCTCTTTTTTCTATGCTTTTTATGGATATTATTGGTTAATCAACACGCCTGAGTTGAAAAAGTGTAACTATTCAGCCACATCATAAAGTGAGCTGAATATTTTTTTCTTTCCTTGTCTATGATGTGAATATTGATAGACAAGGAGGTGAATCGCATGTTGACGGTACAACAAGCTGTGTTTACAGTAGAGAGTTTAATTGGCAAAGTCCAACAACAAAAGCAGCTGATTACTCACCAACAACAAGTCATTGAGCAACTATTGACAGAAATTAAACAACTACGCAAAGAAAATGAACAACTGAAGTATCGCGTTCAAGAGCTAGAAGCACGCACGAAAAAAAACAGCTCCAATAGCCATTTGCCCCCATCTTCTGACCGTTTTCACACCCATTCTTCTCGTAAGATATCTGGCAACAAGCCAGGTGGACAAGAAGGACATCAAGGAACGACGCTCCGTCAAGTGGAACATCCACATCATCGTGTCGTCCATCGTGTGCACGCGTGTCAAGGATGTGGGGCTTCTTTGCGTGAAATCAAACCGTTCAAAGTCCGATGTCCGTCAAGTGTTCGATCTCCCTCCCGTGACGATCGAGGTGACACAACATGAGCGTGAAGTGAAATCCTGTCCACATTGCCGATGTGTTCAACAAGCCGAATTCCCATCCCATGTCACGAATCATGTGCAATACGGTCCACGGCTCACGGCGCTCGCTGTATATTTGCACCATATTCAATTGATCCCTTACAAACGTTTGAGTGATACGATCGAAGCGTTATATCAACACTCGGTTAGTACAGGGACTCTTGCCAATATGGTGAAACGAGGACGCGAAGCACTGGAATCGAATATGGACATGATCGAAGACGCCTTACTTGGATCCAACATCCTGCATGTCGATGAAACAAGTCTGCGCATCGATGGGAAACTCGCATGGGTGCATGTCGCCTGTACATCGAGATATACGTACTTGGCTCCTCACGCTTCTCGTGGAAAGAAAGCGACCGATGACATTGGGATTCTTCCGCGATATGAAGGGACGATGATGCACGATGCGTTCGGTACGTATCCGAAATACACGAAAGCCACCCATGCCCTTTGTCATGCCCATCATTTGCGTGAATTGAAGGGATTCATCGAACAAGGGCATACGTGGGCTATGCGCATGACCACGTTTCTGTTGGCTGCCAAGCAAGCCGTCGAAGCCCATCACGGTGCACTTTCCGAAGAAGAAGCGAGACGGTGGGAACGTGCGTATGATCGCATCCTTATGAAAGCACAGCACCGATTGGAAGCGATGACGTCTCTTCCAAAAAAAGCACGCGCTTTTGTTCGACGCCTTCAAAAACGAAAGGAAGAAGCGTTGCGTTTTTTACGTGAAGCGCATGTTCCCTTTGACAACAACCAAGCCGAACGAGATCTTCGCATGGTCAAAGTCAAAGAAAACATTTCGGGGACGTTTCGTGAAGAAACATTCGCCCAGTCTTTTTGCATCACAAGAAGCATCGTTTCCACACTCGCGAAGCACGAAAAAAATGTGTGGGATTCGTTGTGTCTTCTGTTGACAGGCGAAACGCTCGATCATGCGCTTTCTACCACCTAGGGCATTTTTTATCACAGGGATGCCCTATTTGTGTTGCGTTTCTTTACATACTACTATTGGGGTGAATAGTTACAGCTTTTTTAGGGTTATCCCATGATTTAAGGGATAACCTTTTTTTGTACAGTGAAGACAGTCGGCACATCCAAAAGAATGTAAATGGCGTCGTGACGAACTACCATTACCAAGGCGACAGCCTCAACGTTCTGTATGAAACCGATGCAAGTGGAAATGTGGTAAGATCGTATATATACGAAGAAAACGGGCAACTCCTTGCCATGAAAAAAGGCAATGCGACATACTTTTACCACTATAACGCCCATGGCGATGTCATCGCCCTGACGGATGCGCAAGGAAACATCGTGGCCCGTTATCAATACGATGCGTGGGGGAATATTCTTTCCCAATCCGGCGCCTTGGCGGACGAAAACCCATACCGATATGCGGGGTACCAATATGACAACGAAACGGGTCTTTATTACCTGATTGCCCGGTACTACCACCCAGAGCATGGCGTGTTCCTTTCCTTGGATCCAGACCCAGGGGATGCGGATGACATTCTCACGCAGAATGGGTATGCGTATGCGAACAACAATCCGGTGAAATTTGTCGATCCAGATGGAGAATATAGGATTATTGTATCCTGGTTATTCAAATTAGGTTCCAAAGCATTTAAATTTGTGTCAAAGGCAATAAAGAAAGTTAAGAAAAAGTTTAAAAAGCCGCCAAAGGGTACATGTAAAGCTTGTAAATATGAAGATGTGACTAAACCTGGTAGCCGTTATGTTAACAGAGCGACTAATATATCTAAAGCAGAGTTCGAAAAAAATCTACTTAGAGATGGGTGGAAAAAATCAATATCTAAAGACGGAAAAACAATAATACTGACAAAAGATGGCGCAAAATATGTTCTTCGTGACGGTGCTAAATCCACAGGTGGTTCAACTGCTGACTTTTATCCAAAAGGGAGTAAAAGAATGACTTTAAAAATTAGGTTAAAATAGGGTGATTTCAGTGAATTTAGAAGCTTTATTTGTTAGGGACAAAAAGGAATTTAATAAGTTAATAGAAATGGCTAGTGATGCGTTTTATTTAGAAAATAGATTGCCTAAACAGGTATTCCGAGAACAATTCAATTATTTTTTGTTTGAAGAGTTTGACTGGGCAATGGACGAAGATTTTTGGAGCACAATCCAACAATTATCTAAAGAAACGAAAGATGATTATGTCCTTACCGCAGTGTTAGATCCTAATCCAGTAGAATATTTTTATAAAGAGTTTAATTATTATAATTGGATGAAACTCCCTGTCAATTTATCACCTGATGAATATTTAGATGTTCTTGAATTAGGCCCTGAGGAAAGTCCGGCGGATGCGGTGCTATACAATTCTTATACCGTTATTTGGCTACCTCCTTCAATGAAATGGGCAATATGGGGAGAAAGAAGTTATGGGGTTTGTGTTTTAGGGATTCAAGATGTAAACAATGGTACGGGTTTATTGCAGATTTTAAAAACTTGGCGTTCTTTTGATAAAACAGTTTTATCGTGGGTGGAACTCAATTTTGTAAATCAACAACTTTCACAAGAAATTGCTGATACTCTTTTCTTAAATTATTCTAACGGCGTTAAGTAAATGTAGATGCTTATCCCGGGCACAAAAATAAAACAAAGAGAACCTTGATTGGCTATAAGCCTTTCAAGGTTTCTTTTTTAGAAAGGGTGGAGTGGCGAATAAACCACAAGAGCAACAATCTATATACATAACCCACGAAACTCCTGCAAGATATTTTTTTTTCGTTTCATTGTACACCAAAATAATCCAATTTTATAATTTCAGTTTGAAAAAGATGTCCAATTTTATAATTTTCATCAACAATAAACAGCTGAAAAATCATCAGTTACTACCATTTTTATCTCCCAAAAGCTTACCTTCACTTTCTCCTTGCCTTTTGAAATTTTTTTCGCAACTTTTTCTCCCCTTATTCCGATTACTACAGCGAGAGGATTACTCCATCTCTATTAACTCTTGAATGTACGCCATTTGTGACGTACAAGTATGACGAAGACGGCCGGCGCATCCAAAAGAATGTAAATGGCGTCATTACGAACTACCATTACCAAGGGGATAGCCTAAACGTTCTGTATGAAACCGATGCGAGTGGAAATGTGGTAAAATCGTATATATATGGAGAAAACGGTCAGCTCCTTGCGATGAAAAAAGGCACGGCGACATATTTTTACCACTATAACGCGCATGGAGATGTCATCGCCCTGACGGATGAACAAGGAAACATCGTTGCGCGCTACCAATACGATGCGTGGGGGAACATTCTTTCCCAATCCGGCGCATTGGCGGACGAAAATCCATACCGATATGCGGGGTACCAATATGACAAAGAAACGGGTCTCTATTACTTAATTGCCCGGTACTACCGCCCAGAGCATGGCGTGTTCCTATCTTTAGACCCAGACCCAGGGGATGCGGATGACATTCTCACGCAAAACGGATATACGTATGCGAACAACAATCCGGTGATGCTGGTGGATCCGGATGGGCACTTCTTCTGGTTTGTAGTTAACGCTGGGTTTGCGGCGTATGATGGGTATAAGGCGTACAAGTCGGGAAAAGGATGGACAGGCGTCGCAGCTGCGGCGGCTATCGGTTTTGTCGGTGGAGGAAGATTAAAAGCAGCTAGAGAAGCTGGATTTGCTGCTGAGACATATCTTGCCAGAAGATTAGGGGCTAAACCAGCCCATCTTCAAAGAATATTTAGTGTTGGAAAAACAACAAGACGAGCTGATATTGTAAAAAATGGTACATTACATGAAGTGAAAGTGGGAAGGGTTTCAGCTTCTGCTTTCACGAGAGCACAGATTGCAAAGGATGCATGGTTATTAAAACATGGAAAAGTAAAAAGGGTGCACTGGAACTTCTACGTAAGCTCAAGAACAGGTAAAGTAGGACCAAGTAGAAATCTTAGAAAACTTTTAAAGAAACATGGTACATCATATAGTATACATCGTGAAAGCTTTTAAAGAGTAAAGGAGGGATCCCTTATGTTATCTAATAAGGATAAAATGGTTAGTGCTTTAAAAAAAATAGTTGTCCCAGAATTAAGAAACAGGGGATTTAAAGGGACTTTTCCTCATTTTAGGAAGCAAGAAGGTCAGTTAGGTTATTTGCTATCGTTTCAATTTGATAAATGGGGAGGAGGATTTATAATAGAAGTTGGAGTAGCAAGGGTTAATGAGGAAGGAAACGTGATAGTTGATGGTATAGTTCGACCATTTCAAAAGATGAATGCTTTTCACTTAAACAATCGTTTTAGAATAATGAATAATAAAAATGGAGATAAAGATTGGTTTAAATTCGATAACGAAAACCAAAATTTAGAGGAAACAGAATTTATTCGAATAGCTAAGAATGTTTTGTTATATTTGGATGTTGCAGGAAATTGGTTTGAAAAAATAAAGCAAAAGCAAACAGTACGATAGAACCAATCTAGGCGACCTGCTTGCTTTATAGCAGTGTCGTCTTTTTTATAACAATTTACTGTAGATGAGCATTTTTCATTACAATAATTTCCATACTTTAAGAGACAAACAGGGTACCCCTTAGGCGACATGGAGCTGTTTTTTGATCACATCAATGGGAATCTCTTGCTTCGCGGCGTCATAAATGAACTCTACGACGCTGTGGCCTTTCCGCGATCGAAGAAGCTCCAATCTGGCGGACAGGTCTTGCTGGGATTCGGCGATGCTGTACACGCAGGAGAGCAGCACCACCGCCCCATACCGTTTCACCGCCCGAATGTGGCGAACCCTATATCCATCGAGCTTCAGTTGATTTCAGTTGATCTTTGGCCTGTCGGAAAAAGCACTCGATCATCCAGCGCTGGGCGTAGTAACGCAAGATGTCTTCATCGCCGAGCTCCCGATCGGTGCTCAAGACGACATGGAGCTGTTCCGGCGCCATCGGCTGATCTGCTTTCCAAGCCAGCTGTAAATTATATACATGCAACATGAAAAGTTCACTTCTCAGTCATCCTGCACACCCTAAGCGCTGCAGCACTTCCTCCGGACGTTCGTGGATGTAGTCCACAAACCAGCAGTGGCCTTTATTAAGTGCCAGATACATGTCCGAACGGGGCGTCCAATAGCCGAACAATCCGATGATGGGACAGCCCCTTTTTTATTGAAGTCATCGACACCTAATGGAGCCGCTGCCGTTGATTAACGAGTCATTTCACTTACTACATGACGAGAGAGGAAACGTTCGCACCTTCACGACAGGAAATGGGGCCGGTTCAACCTTTACGTATGATGACCGCGGCTTAGTGGAAAGCGTTTCGGTCGGTACGGCGGACGGAAAAGAAATTTTATCGGAAACGTACCGTTACGATGAAAACGGCAACCGGACGAAAGTGGAATCCCCAACGGGGGAAACGACCGTCTACCGTTACGATACTCTAGACCAATTAGTGGAAGAGCAGCTTCCAGATGGCACGAAAATCGAATATGCCTATGACGGATTCGGCAATCGGAAGCAAATCGTGAAAACGAAAGATGGGCAGTCGACGACGACCAATGCCGATTATAACGCTGCCAATCAGCTCATTCGTTTTGGAAACGAATCGATCACATATGATGCCAACGGCAACCGTCTCGAAGATGGAAAGTATCAATACGAATGGAATGAAGCGGACCAATTGGTTTCTATTACGAGAAAAGGAGAAAGCACTCCTTTTGTGACGTACAAATATGATGAAGACGGCCGGCGCATCCAAAAGAATGTAAATGGCGTCATGACGAACTACCATTACCAAGGGGATAGCCTAAACGTTCTGTATGAAACCGATGCGGATGGAAATGTGGTAAGATCGTATATATACGGAGAAAACGGGCAACTCCTTGCCATGAAAAAAGGCAATGAGACTTACTTTTATCACTATAACGCCCATGGCGATGTCATCGCCCTGACGGATGCGCAAGGAAACATCGTGGCCCGTTACCAATACGATGCGTGGGGGAACATTCTTTCCCAATCCGGCGCATTGGCGGACGAAAATCCATACCGATATGCGGGATATCAATATGACAACGAAACGGGGCTCTATTACTTAATTGCCCGATACTATCATCCAGAGCATGGTGTGTTCCTTTCTTTGGATCCAGACCCAGGGGATGCGGACGATATCCTCACACAAAACGGCTATACGTACGCGAACAACAATCCGGTGATGTTGGTGGATCCGGATGGGCATTTTGTGTGGATGGCCATCAATGCGGGATTCGCGGCGTATGATGGGTATAAAGCCTTTAAAAAAGGCGGCTGGAAAGCAGCGGCGATTGCTGTTGGTGTGGGACTGGTTGGTGGTGCTGCTTTTAAAGTGTATAGAATTTATAAAGCGAAAGAAACAGCCAAGATTATGAGGATTTTATTGGCGGCTAAGCATGGAAAAGGTAACACTACTATAGAAGTAGGTAGAGTAAGTAAGAGACTAGCAAAAAAGGCTGGGAAAGCATGGGGTGGACCAGGGGCTAAGCGACTTTACAAAAATGGTAAATGGATAGGATATAAAAGTAAAGATAAATCTAAAGTATTTAGAATGCAGTATAAGAAAACAAGAAGGGTATATCAAGCGAATTATGAGGAATTTTATAAGAGTCCTATCAACAAAAAGACATATAAGTTACGAAATGCACACCTGAATTTTTAGCATGGAGGGAACCATATATAATGATAATTCCTGAATTATTTTGTTTAACGATAATGGATGAAGACTGGGGAGAGGAGGTTGATGATTTTTGGATTGAAATTGAAGCGGATATTGGTATCAAGGGGAACTCAGATTCTGCTGAAGTATTTACTATTTATGTTACAAGTCCAAAAAGGTTAGGGAATATGGTGAAGAAGTCAGGATTGGAGATAGCTAGAGGATTGTTTATAATGAAGGACTTTAATATAAAAAGTGTAGAGGATCGTCTCAAAAAAATACTTGCCCATTGTTCAAGAAAAACATGGCACGAAACCGCTCTAGCCATTAGTCGGTATGCTATTTGGGAGTGTGAAAACTAAATCGAAGTATAATTGGAAATTTTTTAGATACTGCAGATGAGCATTTTTTATTACAATAACCCGTGGTGCTAGTTGAGCGTCAGCGCTCAACTATATACATCCAAATTGACATTTTAACCTCTGGTTCACGCAGCACACCCGATGCGACGCAACACTTCATCTGGGTGCTGCAACACATATTGTTCAAAACGAGTAATCGACTGGGCAATGTCGTTTTGATCTTTATGCAAGACGTTGGCAATGACTTCATCTTTCAGCCACTTCCACAACCGTTCAATCGGATTCAGATGAGGCGAATACGGTGGCAGTAAAGTGAAATGCACCCCCTTCTTCACAATCGAGGAATGCTTGCACCATTTTGGCATGATGAATCCGTGCATTGTCCAACACAAGCACGATGAATCGATCGGCATATTTCTCTTTCAATCGGCGCAAAAAGTCGAGGAAGGTTTCAGCATTGGCGGATGATGCGCGATGAAATACCACATCGCCTTGTTGAACATCGACGGCGCCAAAAATAGAAACGTGGGCATGGTGACCGTAGCTTGGCACGTGTTTTTGATTGCCTACTTCTGCCCATGTGGTACGAAGCGCTTGATAGGCGCGAACATGCGTCTCATCTACATGAAGCAGAACCATGTGCCCAGTGATTCGTTTTTTTTATAAATTCGAGTTCTTTTTGAAAAGCAGCTTGAAGCGTTGGATCCCCTTTGACGAGCTTATAAGTCGGACGGGTCCACGACAAGCGAAGACGATGTAACAATTTGCGAATCCCTTCGTGTGACATGGAAACACCATATGTTTGTTGGATGTAAGATTGCAAAATGCGTGTGTTCCATGACGAAGAGATGCCCCAACCGACATCAACGGGCGTGGTGGTTAACACGAGTTGTCTCAGTTCTTGTTGTTGTTCTTCCGTGAGAAACGGCACACGACCGGGTGGCAAGCGACGATCGAGTAAATGATCGAGCCCTCCTTCATTAAAACGTGCAACGTAGAGGGCAACCGATTGACGGCATAAATTGATCATTTTCGCTACATCTTTTCCAAGATGCCCTTCCATGACGAGACGAACGGCAGTCACCCGAACGCGAAGAGAAGCATCTTTGATTTTCCGTTCTTGTTTCCGAAGTTTTCGAGGCGTCCAGCCATGATCATTTGTAATTTTAAGACGTTTCATGTCATTTCCGCTCCTTTTGTATATGAATACTTAGGAGCAGTATAACCATGGAAAAAGGTGTTCATACAGAAGTCATCATTTTAAAGTGCATGTATATAGTATAGACAGGGAGGAAAGAAACAAAACCTTGCTCATAAACTTTTTCTATGTAACGGCTGAATAGTTACAGGGAAAGAGTATACGCTTTGAAAACTTAATATCTTTAAGAAAAAAATGGAGAGTAATCAAGTGAATCGGGAGATTATTAAAATCGCTGAATTCCTTGATAGTAATAGCATAAGCAAAATATGTATATGTTCAAAGTGGGTATCAGGTATTTTCGGCATCGGATACACGATATCCCAACTTACATCATCAAAAAGCGGCAGATCATAAGGTGTAAATTGAGATTTTCTGCTTTTTTGGCGATGCAATAAATATAAGCCAATCCAATCTAACGAGCATGCTATCCACTTACGAATACTCCCACTTCCTTTGGATAGAAAGGTAAAAAATTACGGTCTCATCATAGCACGACTTATAAAAAAGTTCAATATATTTTTTTAAAAATTTAACTTAAATAACTTTTATTGGCTCATCACCACAACTTGTACTTGACAAATAGTACGCTTCTCTGAACAAGTATATGCAAAAATATTCGTTTGCTTGTTTTCCTTTGAAAACATAAGTGAGGCATATTACGAAAAATTAAGTACAACTTTTGGTGAAGAGCTCTTTTTTATACATATAATTACAAAGGTACTAAAAAAGTTAGTACTTTACAGTATTTTTGTATGGAAATATAATCACTGTTGAAAATATATTTTATTTTTAAATTTTTATACAAGGTCATGTCGGAAGGGGAGATGGTTGAATGCAAATGGTGTCAAACTTTCATTTGGAAGAGGCGTCTCTTAGCCGAGCGGGTTTTGGTGAACTTCAATAAGAAGAACTTGAGTATATTCGTGGTGGTGTTGCCCCGCTTATAATCTATGCTGTACGTATAGGGGGAGGGGCGATTATCGGAGCGGCTAGTGGCGCGATTGGTAGTTATATTGTAACGGGGCATGTGAGTGGTCGAGCAGTTTTAGCTGGCGCAGTAACAGGTGCATTTGGTGGTGCTTGGGGAGCATGGCTAAAAGTTGCAGGTTTATAGAATTAACTTTCCACATACAATTAAAATGAGCCCTTTCTACTGTTTTTATGACTTAGGAGAGTGCAGGGGTGAGAAAATGCGTAATCTTATTAGTGAGAGTGTTGCTGTGACTTTTCCGATTATTGGAGTAATGACAGTATTATATTGGCCAAGCTCGTTTCGTAATTTTTTAGCTGTTGTGGTTAGCGGTATGGTTTGTTTTCTTCTGTACGGTTTGTATATTTGGATAATGGACAAATTTTTAGAGATATAAAATCTCGCAACGTATTACGCCTGTTTATCTAGTGCATGTTAACGACGAGTATGTGATGCACGGAGAAATTCCTATAATAGATGTATATATTGGGGGAAATCCATCCATATTATGAGATGATGAGGAGTTTATAGCACTTTCGAAGTGTAGTCACTATGTTTTCTCTTGTCCACAAATACTACTTCATCAAGCAACACAGTATCAAGGACTGCGGATCGGCATGTTTGGCTATGGTATGCAAATAAAATGGTGGTATATGCAGGAATTTTAAAATTATGGAGGGATGGTCATGAAAGAGTTAAAAGTTGATGAGCTAATATCAATCCTCTTGCAGGTGTAAGTGGACCAGTAGGTTGGGTGCTTGGTACTTTCGTAGGTGGAGCATGGTTGGGCGCTTCGGCTGCAGCGAGTTGTATACCAATTAATGTGGTGATTTTACTGTTATTTGCTATTTGAAATGGGAATATAAGAATTAGAAAAGAGTTACAGAGATGAGTAAAAAAACTTATTTATTGCTTACAATCGTATTTTTTATACAGATGCTAGTTCATGGAATACCTTTATTCTCTAACAAAGAAGGTTTTTCAGATAAAAAAATAGTGCTGCTGATAGTTTCTTTTTTGGCATTTTCTGTTTCTTTTTTTATGTATATTAAGAATAAAAAAACGAATTAGGATTATAGTTGGTTATGTTCCAAGAATTAAATTATACTGAGTTGGAAGGTATTGATGGTGGGTCATGGAAATCGTATGTTTTTAATTTGGTAGGGGTAGTATCTGTATACATCCAAATTGACATTTTAACCTCTGATTTACGCCGTACACCCTATGCGGCGTAACACCTCATCTGGGTGTTGTAAGACGTGCTGTTCAAAGCGAGTAATGGATTGGGTCTTGGCACGATGAATACGCGCATGGTCCAACACAAGCACGAGGAATCAATCCGCGTATTTCTCTTTCAATCGGCGCAAAAAGTCGAGGAACGTTTCGGCATTGGCGGATGATGCACGATGAAGCACCACGTCGCCTTGTTGAACGTCAACTGCACCAAAAGTGGACACATGGTCGTGGTGCCCGTAGCTTGGCACCTGTTTCTGATTCCCTACTTCTGCCCATGTCGTACGCAACGCTTGATAGGCACGAACATGTGTCTCATCCACATCAAACATGGTAACATTCTCGGTAATTAGTTTTTTATACATTCAAGTTCCTTTTGAAAAGCAGCTTGACGCTTGGCATCCCCTTTGACGAGCTCATACGTCGGGCGTGTCCATGACAAACGCAAACGATGCAACAACTTGCGAATCCCTTCCTGTGACATGAAAACGCCATAGGTTATTGCAAAATACGCGTGTTCCACGATGAAGAGATGCCCCAGCCAGCATTCACAGGTGTAGTAGTTAACACGAGTTGTCTCATTTCTCGTTGTTGTTCTTCCGTAAGAAATGGCACATGACCAGGTGGTAATCGACGATCGAGTAGGTGATCGAGCCCTCCTTCATTAAAACGTGCAACGTAGAGGGCAACCGATTGACGACATACGTTGACCATTTTCGCGACATCTTTTCCGAGATGCCCTTCCATGACAAGACGAACAGTGGTCACTCGAACACGAAGAGAAGCATCTCTGATTTTCCGTTCTTGTTTCCGAAGTGTTCGAGGTGTCCAACCGTGATCATTTGTGATTTTCAGACGTTTCATGTCTTTTCCGCTCCTTTTGTATAGAAATATTTAGGAGCAGTATAGCCATGAAAAAAGGTGTTCATACAGAAGCCATGGTTTTAAGGTGCATGTATATACCTAATTACTCACAATTGATCTCCTTTCTTTGGAATAAAATAGCCGATTACTACAACAATAATATAAATAAATAAAGGATGTTCGACTATTTTTTGGTCAATCGCTGCTGCAATATAATGGATGGATATGATAAGGACAAATAAAATGATGATAGTCAGGAAACGACCTAGCCTTTTTGTAATATTTTGCCTAATTTTAAATTTCGTTTCTACATATAATTCAAGAAACAACGCGATCAAAAATGCAACGAACAAATAAAAAAATTTACTAACCATTAGTGGGTCGCACTCCAGATTAGGTCCCCAACGTATCCGCCCACAATGGTTCCAGCGGCTGCACCTACCCTTGCTCCGATTGCTCCACCTACTGGTCCGCCAATTGCTCCACCAACTAATCCACCAATTGTTCCTATCCCACCAACAAATCCATAGTAGGCTACGGTACTAACAACTTTTGAAAAACTAACCCCTCCTTCGATTAATTCTAATTCGGACATGGATAACTCCTTAAGATTCGTGCTCATTGATCGACCCTCCCTAGATTATTTTGGTTACACACATATATTAACAATTATATATATAATAGGTAAGTGCTATTTTTATAGTACTTTTTTCACATAAAAAGTGGCAGCTAAAAAATTGAGTAATTATCCTATTTCGTGAGCTCGTTCCCTTGCTTATGGTCCGTTTTTTAAATATAATATATTTAGAATTTTTTTAATTATAAAATGAATGATGATTCATTCATAACATAAATGGGGGAGGGAGTTTGATGAATTTATCTTCACGGTTGGAACAGGTGGCAGCGCAGTTGCCGCATAAGGAGGCGTATGTATACGAAGGGGAGCGGCGTACATATGGCGAGCTAAATGCGGCAGTATCGAAGTTTGCTAGCGGATTGCGCCATCTTGGCATTCAAAAAGGGGATCATATTGCATTATTATTGGGAAACTCACCGTACTTTGTCATCGGGTTATATGGTGCATTGCGGGCAGGAGCGACAGTTATTCCGATTAATCCGATTTATACGGCAGATGAGATTCATTACATTTTAACAAACGGTGACGTAAAAGTTGTCATTGCGCTTGATCTTGTCATTCCAACGCTTATGAAGCTTGATGGACGATTGCCCAATGTCGAGCACATGATCATTTGTGAAACACCACAAGGAAAAGAACAAGGGATCGCTGTGCCGGCAAAAATGAAATCGTTTACAAATGTGTTGGCGATCGGTGATGTGCCGTTCTTCGGGCCAGAGCTTCACGATGATGATGTGGCGGTCATTTTATATACGTCAGGGACGACTGGGAAGCCGAAAGGAGCGATGTTAACACATAAAAATTTATACAGCAACGCCCAAGATGTTGCGGATTATTTAAAAATGAACGAAAATGATCGCGTCATTGCAACGTTGCCAATGTTTCATGTATTTTGTTTAACGGTTGCGCTCAATGCGCCGCTTATGAACGGCGGAACAGTGCTAATTCTCCCAAAATTTAGCCCAGCGGAAGTGTTTAAAGTAGCTCGTGAACAAAAAGCGACGGTGTTTGCAGGCGTGCCGACGATGTATAACTTTTTATATCAATATCCAGACGGAAAAGCGGAAGACTTTGCACATATACGTCTATGCATTTCAGGCGGCGCATCAATGCCTGTTGCGTTATTGAAAAACTTTGAGAAAAAGTTTCAAGTGATCATTTCTGAAGGATACGGATTATCGGAAGCATCACCGGTGACATGTTTTAATCCACTCGATCGTCCGCGTAAGCCGGGATCGATTGGGACGAGCATTGTAAACGTTGAAAATAAAATTGTCAATGAATTAGGAGAAGAAGTGCCTGTTGGGGAAGTCGGGGAATTGATCGTGCGCGGTCCGAATGTGATGAAAGGGTATTATAAAATGTCAGAAGAAACAGCGCATACGATTCGAGGCGGCTGGTTATATACAGGTGATTTAGCGAAAATGGACGAAGAAGGATATTTTTACATTGTTGATCGGAAAAAAGATATGATTATTGTCGGAGGATACAACGTATATCCGCGCGAAGTGGAAGAAGTGTTGTATAGCCATCCAGACGTTGTTGAAGCTGCGGTCATTGGTGTGCCTGATCCGAATTTTGGCGAAACGGTAAAATGTTATGTCGTAAGTAAAAATAAACAGTTAACGGAACAACAGCTGATTGCTTATTGTAGCGAACATTTAGCGAAATATAAAGTGCCAAGTTCGATTGAATTTTTAGAGGAATTGCCAAAAAATACGACAGGAAAAATTTTAAGACGTGCATTAAAAGAGCAAGTCATCTCTCAAAGCGGTGCGATGTAAGCACCGTTTTTTTATTTATTTTTTAGAATTTACTTGATATTTAGAAAATATATTTGTATAATTTAACGCATAAAAGCGAAACAGCGAAAAAGTGAGGGGGATACAAGTGAAGTGGTTGAAGATGTGTGGAGCGTTGCTGCTTGTCGGTGGTGTGCTTGCTGGATGTTCCGGGGAGAAAACGACGAAAGAAACGAGTGGGGAAAAAGAAAAAACATATAAAGTCGGCGTGACGCAAATTGTTGAACATCCATCGCTTGATGCGGCGTTTAACGGATTTAAAAAGGCGCTTGAAGAGAAAGGATTAAAAGTCGAATACGATGTGCAAATTGCGCAAGGAGATATGAACAATAACCAAACGATCGCCAATAACTTTGTGGCAGATGGCGTCGATTTAATTTTCGCCAATTCGACGCCGAGTGCGCTTGGTGCATTAAATGCAACGAAAGATATTCCGATCGTCTTTACGTCTGTGACGGATCCGGTTGGAGCCAAACTTGTACAATCGATGGAACAGCCGGGCGGAAACGTGACAGGGACGACAGACACACATCCAGATGCGATTCCGAAAACGGTGCAATTTATTGATCAATTTGTCGATGGAAATCGCGTCGGGATGATTTACAACGCTGGGGAACAAAACTCCGTCGCGCAAGTAGATGCGGTGAAAAAAGCGATGGAAGGGACAGATTTAACGATCGTACCTGTGTCGGTGTCGACATCGGCAGAAGTGAAACAAGCAGCGGAATCGTTAGTCGGCAAAGTGGATTGTTTTTATGTTATTACAGACAATACTGTTGTTTCTGCACTTGAATCCGTCATTCAAGTTGCAAACGATCAAGACATCCCGCTTTTTGTTGGGGAGTTAGATTCGGTCAAACGTGGTGGTTTTGCGGCATACGGCTTTGACTATTATGATATTGGCTACGAAGCGGGTGTGATGGCAGCAGACATTTTAGAAGGAAAGAAAAAGCCATCGGAACTTCCGGTGCAATATCCGCAAAAATTAAAACTTGTCATTAATAAAAAAGCGGCAGAAGAGATGGGAATCGCGTGGCGTAGTGAATGGGATAGCATGGCGGAATTTATCGAATAAAAAGGATGGATCGTATGATTACAGCATTGTTTAGTTCTGTAGAAGCAGGATTGTTATATGCGCTTATGGCGCTTGGTGTGTATATATCGTTTCGCATTTTAGATTTTCCTGACTTGACGGTGGACGGAAGTTTTGTGACGGGAGCGGCTGTTGCTTCCGTCCTTATCGTCGCTGGCGTCAATCCGTTTATTGCTTCGCTTGCAGCGCTTGGGGCGGGTTTTTTCGCAGGATGTATGACAGGTCTTTTGCATACGAAAGGGAAAATTAATCCGTTATTGTCAGGCATTTTAATGATGATCGCTTTATATTCGATTAATTTGCGTATTATGGATAAACCGAACGTCCCGCTTTTGCAACAAGAAACGGTCATGACGATCATTACGAAAGCGTTTCAACGTTTCGACCAAGCTTTAGCAACGGTTATTCCTTTTGTTCCGAAAACGTGGGGAATTGTCGTTTTTGGGATGTTGTTAGTTGTTATAGTGAAAGTTGTTATTGACTTATTTTTAAAAACAGAAGTCGGTTTGGCGCTGCGCGCAGTCGGGGATAACAAAAAAATGATTGCTAGTTTTTCAGGGAATACCGATCGCTTAACGATCATGGGACTTGGGCTTTCAAACGCGCTTGTTGCGTTTTCGGGTGCGCTCATTGCGCAATATAGCGGCTTTAGTGATATTGGCATGGGAATCGGCATGATTGTCATCGGTTTAGCATCGGTCATTATTGGGGAAGCGCTATTTGGGGCAAAAACGATTGTACGGGCGACGCTTGCGGTCATTTTCGGAGCCATTGTATACCGTATCGTCATTACGTTGGCGTTGCGCGTCCAATTTTTAGAAACGGGTGATGTGAAGTTAATTACAGCTTTGATCGTCATTTTAGCGCTCGTCGTTCCGCAAATGATCGCGGCGCGTGCTGAAAAACAACGGAAAGCGAGAAAGCGGGGTGTAGCCGTTGCTTCAACTCAAGCAGATTACGAAAGTGTTTAACGAAGGAACGCTCGATGAGAAAGTGGCGTTAAAACATATTGATCTCTCGCTTCACTCAGGTGATTTTGTCACTATTATCGGCAGCAATGGAGCAGGAAAATCAACATTGATGAACATTATTTCAGGGCGGCTTGTTCCAGATGTAGGGGAAGTCATGATTGACGGGAAAGATGTGACGACGATGAGCGAACATGATCGCGCCCGTTACATCGGTCGCGTCTTTCAAGATCCGATGGCAGGAACCGCACCGAATATGACGATTGAAGAAAATTTAGCGATTGCCTATAATCGAACAACAAAGCGGACGCTTCGTTTCGGCGTGACGAAAAAGCGGCGTGAATTTTTTAAAGAAGCGCTTGCAACACTTCAGCTTGGGCTAGAAAATCGTCTGCATGCGAAAGTAGGTTTGTTATCTGGTGGAGAACGGCAAGCGTTGTCACTTTTAATGGCGACGTTTACGCAACCGCATGTGCTCCTGCTTGACGAGCATACGGCAGCGTTAGACCCTGCACGCGCCCAATTGATTACACATTTAACGAAACAAATTGTTGAAACAAATCACCTAACGACCTTAATGGTGACGCACAATATGGAGCAAGCTGTCCAATTAGGAAATCGGCTCATTATGATGGATGGGGGGCAAATTATTTTTGAAGCGAGTGGAGAAGAAAAGAAAAAGTTGACTGTTGAAGTGCTTCTCCAAGAGTTTCAGCGCATTCGCGGTAGCCAATTTGCGAGCGATCGCGCAGTGCTTGTATAAAAAAATCCCCGAGTTACATCGGGGATTTTAACGTGTCCATGATTTGTCTTAATGATGTGATTGTGCTTGGAAGTTGTTCAAGCGAGACCGGGCGGCTGAAATAAAATCCTTGCAGTTGTTCACATTGTTTTTCAATTAAAAATTGCGCTTGTTGCTCTGTTTCGACTCCTTCAGCCGTTACAGTTAACTGTAAGTTATGCGCCAAAGAAATAATGGCGCTCACAATTTCTTTGCTTTTTTCATTGTTTGTTATGTTTTGAATAAATGAGCGATCAATTTTTACTTCGTCGATCGGGAAGCGGTTTAAATATTCAAGCGATGAATAACTGACCCCAAAGTCGTCTACCGCAATCGAAAAGCCGAGCTTTTTTAAACGCTCTAACGTTTTCACAACTTGTTCCGGGTTTTTAATAATCGTTGTTTCAGTAATTTCTAAAATAAAGCATGAAGCATCGCAATGTTCTGCTTGTAAAATATGTTGAATATCTTCGACAAGATGTTCGTCTAAAAATTGTTTGGCAGATAAGTTGATAGCGATTTTCATGCATCCTGCTACACTTTGACGCAAAAACGCAACATCGCGGCAAGCTTGACGCAACACCCATTTTCCGATGTCTTGAATGACGTTCGTTTCTTCCGCCATTGGAATAAATTCGGCGGGGCTCACAAAGCCAAACTGTGGATGTTTCCAACGAACGAGCGCTTCGACACTAAACGAGCGCGTATGGAAATTCACTTTTGGCTGGTAAAGTAAAAAAAGTTCTTCGTTTTTCACTGCTGACGAAAGGGCATTTTCAAGCTGAATCTTGCGGGTAAAAGCGTCCGACATATGCGCTTCGTACGATTTTACGACGTTTGTTCCTTCCGTTTTCGCAAAATATAGCGCTTTTTCGGCATTGTTAAGTAGCGTTTCCGCACATAACTTCGCATCGTATGCGTAGCCGACACCAATATGAATGCCGATGCGAATTTGTTGTTGGGCGATGCAATATGGCTCGATGAGCACCTCTTTTATCATGGTGGCGAATTGTTTTACTTCTTCTTGGCTTTCGTACGAAAGAGCAATTGCGAATTGATCGCCCGTTATTCGCGTCCAAATCGCTTTTGGATGTATCGTGTTGTGAAGGCGCATGTCTACTTGTTTTAATAGCTCGTCACCGTTTTCATAGCCGAGAAAGCTATTGATAAATTTAAATTGATGTATATCAACTAACAGAACGGCGACACCTTCGTGCGTGAAAAGAAGATCGGTTAGCTTTTCCATAAATTCCGTTCGATTTATATATACTTTTTCTTTTTCGTGTACAACGATCGGTTCACTCGGTTTAATGATCATCAGTTCAGTCCTGTTTGTTTCGTACGGAAACGGGAGGATGTGGATTTGTACAGGGATTGTTTCGCCGTCGATTGCTGTGATGGTTGGCTCCGGGACGGTATGAATACATTGTTGGACTGGTTTGTTTCGTACGTCTTCGATCGTTGATGCTTTGAACATACGTAGGGCAACTGCATTCGCATACGTTACTTGTTGATTTGTACAAATCATAATCGCCTCGGGAAAGGTTTCCACGACATGACGATGTAATTTTTCGCTTTGTTTTAATTGTTTTTGCGTTAAGATGAGATCCGTAATATTTAAAAGGCTAGCAAAGCCTGCGATAATGTTTCCGTCTTTGTTGAATAAAGGAGATACGTTTACAGAAACGTATATCGTCTCACCGTTTTTCGTTTTCATCGTTAGGCGAATGGCATGTAATGGTTTTCCTTCGCTTAATCGTTGTAACGTTTGATCGATATTTTCTTTATATACAGGAATGACGTCGAAAAGCGTTTTCCCGACAATGTCTTTTTGTTGCAATCCGAATAAACGTTTTGTCTCTTCGTTGACGCGAATAATATGCCCGAATAAATCAAATAAAATAAAAGCTTCTTGCGAGTGGGTAAATAAAGAGTCAATTAGTTGTTGTGCTTCTTCTAGCTGTTCTTCTTTTTTTAGCATATCGGTAATTTCACGCGTACATGCGACGATATATGATACTTCATTTTTTTCGTTCAAAAGCGGAATTAACGTAGATTCTGCAAAACGTATATCATCTTTTACGTTCATTCGAGCACGAAAGGAGACGAGTGACTTTGTTTTGCATGCTTTCATATATTGAAAGTTTAAAAGATTTGACATTTCTTCATCATACACATCTTCAATACATTTTCCTATATCTTCTTCGCGTAAATTCGCTAAATGGAGGGCTGTCGGACTGACGCGAACGTAGCGAAACCGCGGTCCTTTTTCGACTTTCATTAAAAAAACGATATCGAACAATTGGTCCATCATATGAAATAGCAACTGTTCATTTGAGAAAAGAGCATGTGGCAAGCGTATTTTTTCTTCCACTTCTTCCGTCCCTCCTTTTACATTAGAATATATGTCTATTATTGTCGAAAGATGTTGATTTTTCAATATATAAAATAGAGATAAATATTTTATTTAAAATGTATCATAATCGTCAAAATTACCTACTTTTATTACATACTTATTCTATTTATGATAATAAATATATAAAACATTTGTTTGTTAGGGGGAAGATTATGAAAAGTATTAGGGGAAAGCTACTGTTAGTCATTATGCCTCTTGTCATTATTTCTTTATTTTTAGTGGCATATTTGAACCATCAAAAAGCAAAGCAGTTTTTAGAGGATCAATTTGAACAGACGGCTCAAGTAGAGCTTGGACGACTGCAAACAGCGGTCAATCAGTGGATTATCGATCATAAAAAATTAATTGAAGGATTGAGCAGTGAAGGTGGATGGGATGTTGTTGAGCTACAAAAAAATGAGACAAGACTTGCTCATATCCAAAAAACGTGGTCAACATTTGAGCTTATTGCCGTTGCTGATCGGAATGGAAAAGCGTACGCGAATGGAAAAGAATTATCCATTGGTGATCGCCCATACTTTCGAGAGGCTTTAAAAGGAAAAACGTCTATTTCTGATGTGATCGTTTCACGTGCGACTGGGGAAAAAGTCATTGTCATTGCTTCTCCTATTCGTGAAAAAGGAGAAATTATTGGCGTACTATTGGGGACAGTAAAAACAGAAGAAATAACAAACTTAGTTACTCGCGTTGATGTTGGGAAAACGGGATATGGGTATTTAATTCAACAAGATGGTGTACTAATTGCACATCCAAAGAAAGAATATGTGTTGGAAAAAAATTTATTACAAGAAAAAAATGATAAGCTCGTTTCGTTATTAAGAGATGCGTTAGCAGGAAAAACAGGAATGGGAATATATGAATTTGAGGGAGTAAAAAAATACGCTTTTTATGCACCGATTCAGTCGACGGGATGGGGGCTTGTGCTTACAGTGCCTGTTGATGAGGCGACAGAAAAGTTATATTATTTAGCCATTTTATCATTTGTTACGGCTGGGGTTGTGATTTTATTTGCGGTTGTTGTCATCGTTTTATTTGCTTCGCGACTCGTTCGCCCATTGCAAAAGTTAAGTGAATTGACGAAAGAAGTAGCAAGTGGTGATTTAACAGTAACGATTGATCATCGAAGTAAAGATGAAGTCGGTCAGCTTGGACAATATTTTCAACAAATGGTTCATCATATGCGACATATGCTACAACAGTTGCACGATTCAGCTGAGCAGCTTCGTCAATATTCACAAACATTTGTTATTGCTAGCGATGAAACGAAACAAACAACGAATCAAGTGGCGGTAACGATGAGTGAAATGGCCCATGGCTCAACAGCGATTGCACATTCTGTTCAAGATGTAACAGAACGAGTGAATCGGATGATGAAAGAATTGCAACTTTTAATAGAAGATGCGGAAAACATGGAACAAGCAATGACTGAAGCGAAGCAAGTGTCACTGCAAGGGGAAACGATTCTTCAAACGATGAGCGAAACAATGTTGTCAGCTGCCAAACATTCAAGTGATGCGGTTGAAGCAATGAAACGATTAGGTGAACGTTCAAGGGAAGTAAGGGAAATTGTCAATGTGATTAATCATATTACATCGCAAACGAATTTATTAGCATTGAATGCTTCGATTGAGGCAGCAAGAGCGGGAGAAGCAGGGAGAGGTTTTGCTGTTGTAGCGGGAGAAGTAAGAAAACTAGCAGAAGAAACAGAAAAAGCAACAGATAAAATTGCGCAAATGATCCAGCAAACATATAGCGATACAGAACAAGCGATCGTGATTGTGACAGAAGGCAGTAAAGTGGCGAATCTTGCTTTTGAACGAGTGAGTGAAGCGAAACAAGCGTTCCAACATATTGCACACAACTTGACGAGCGCAAGCGAACGAAGTGATCAAGTGATTTCTCGCATTCATACTGTGCAAAGTGATACGAAAACAATTGCAGAGCATATGCAAGATGTCGCAGCAGTAACAGAGGAAGCATCGGCTAGCATTGAAGAAGTGAGCGCGGCAACTGAACAGCAAGCAGCAGCAGCTCAACAAGTTTTTGAACAAGCAAAGCAAGTTGAACAGTTAGCTGATGAACTGACAGAGATGATGAATCAGTTTAAGGTAAAGTAAAAAAGCTTGCGACAAACCTTTTATTTTATGCTGAAAAGGAGAGGGGTGTCCCAAAAGTAATGGGACACCCTCTCTTATGACAATACATGCAAAAAATAAAACACTGTATATGTTAAGTCAGCCTCTACAAACTGAATCGTTGAATGAGTTGCTGTAATTTAGATGAGATGCTAGCCAGCTGTTTCGATGATTCATCTAGCTGTTTTGAAATGTTCGCTTGTTCATCCACTGAATTTGTTGCTTGTTGAATGTCGTGTTGAACATCTTTTGCTGTTTCTACAATATTTTCAATTGATGCCGTTACTTGTTCAACACTAGCTGACATTTGTTCGGTTGCCGCAGATATTTCTTGAATCTCTTCTGAAACAATGTCTGTTTTTTGGACAATTCGTTCAAATGTTTGAGCAGTATTCGTGATCACCGTACTGCCTTGCTGAATATCGTCTGCCCCTTGTTTTGTTACTTCCGCCACTTCTTGTACTTGATGTTGAACATGTGTGATGAGGTCGCTCACTTGTTTTGCCGCTTCATCTGCTTGTTCGGCTAGCTTCCGCACCTCTTCAGCAACAACAGCGAACCCTCTTCCAGATTCCCCTGCACGAGCAGCTTCGATGGCCGCATTTAAAGCAAGTAAATTTGTTTGCGAAGAAATGGCACTAATAGTTGCAACAATATGACCGATTTGTTCAGAATAAGAAGTGAGATCATTTACTTGTTTCGAAATAAGAGCGAAAGATTGTTGAATTTGCTCCATTTGTTTTACTGTTTGTTCCAGTTTCTCCTTTCCTTGTTTCGCTTCATCGGACATTTCTTTCGCTGAGTCGGCAACTTCTGACGTCGATTCAGCTAGTTTTTGAACGCCGATCGCCATTTCTTCCATCGCTTTCATGCTTTCAAGCAATGCTTCTGTTTGTGATGTCGTTCGTTCCGTCATTTCACTCATTACTTCATGGACGTAAGCACTTGCTTTGCTGTTTTGTTCTGCGCTTATTGCGATGCGCTCTGCTTCGTCTGTTAGCACCTTGCTTTCATCGGATAACGTTCCGATTTGTTCACGAAGATTTTCTGCCATCGTTTTCATCGCTTTTGTTAATGTGCCGATTTCATCGTTATACGGCAATGCTGTAATTTGGACGTTTAATTGACCTTGAGCGATTTGTTCCGCCGTATGTGCAGCATGACGAACAGGAAGCAAAATACGACGTAGTGTGAAAATGATAAAAAGTGCGAGTAGTAAAATTAAAAGTAAAATTCCGATTGTCCCATTAACGACTAGTTTTTCAATGCGTTCAAATGCAGTGCTAGATGGAACGGATAAAACGAGCGCCCAATCTTTTTCAAACAGAGATAATTCGATAGGGGCAAAAGCGCGCAACATATCGTCTTGAAGAAGTTGTGAGTAAATTTCATCAGTAAAATGCTCCCCATTTGCGATGCGCTTCAGCACAGTTTTTTCTTTATCAAGTGTAATGGTTTTTCCGATGAACTGTTCTCCTGCGCCACTCGCAATAATCGTGCCGTCACCAGTAATAAAGTTTAAAAACCCGCCGAGTGGTTTTTCTTTGCTTACGAGTTGTTGCAAAAAAGATACTTCAAAATCGACACCGACAATACCCAAAATTCGTTTGTTGTCGGATCAAGAAGCGGAAAAATTAATGATGTCAGCAATATATCTTTTCCGTTAACGGTGTACGTATATGGCTCGAGTAATAGAGGCTTTTTTGTTTTTTTAGGAACTAAATAATAGTCTCCTGTTCCTTCTTTATCATAATCAAGGCTTGCTTCGACAATCATTTTTCCATCGCTGCGGACAACGTACGGAACGAAACGACCTGTAGCATCGTGTGCTTCTTTGTTGACGTATTCACGATCTTTTCCATCTAACGCATTCGGTTCCCATAACGTATAAATGCCGAGTAATTGCTCGTTACGCTCAAGTAAATGGTGCATATGTTCCAATATTTGTTCGCGGGTGAGACCATGTCTTTTTGCAAAAAGCATATACTCCCCAAACGATTGTGCAACTTTTTGCGCTCCATTAAATATCCCTTCAACTTCATGAGCGTATGAAGCTGTTTTTTCTACGGCGACCGCTTTTGTAAGCTCTTTTTCCTCTTTTAAAACTTGGTATAGCATTGTGCCTACAGTGGTAATAGATACAATTGCAACAATCGTTGATAATAAAAAAGCCGTTCGAAAAATAAGACTGCGATCTTTCCACCTTTTCATGTTTATCCTCCTTATATAGTCTTGGAGTCCTACTTTATTATGATAAATGGTAGTTCTATAGTCCAGCAAGAGAAAAAGAGGCTAATTTGCCTCTTTCACAATACGTTTGTATACTTTCTCTTTATCAAACCCTTTTTCGCCCATGCCGAATGTGTCAATGACGCGGTTGTTTTCGTCTAAAAAGTATGTGAGCGTTGTATGAATAAGCATGCCGTTGCCGGGATCGCGGTATAAGAAGTTAAACGCGTCGGCTACTTTTTTTGTATCTTCTTCATTCCCGCGTAAAAAATCCATCCTTCGTCATCGCTTTTTACTCCAAACATGTTCGCATACGTTTGCATCACTTGTTGGGTGTCGCGTTTCGGATCGATCGTAATTGTAATAAATTCAACTTTCGTTTTAAACAAACCGTCTTTTTCGAGCCGTTCTTTTAATTGTTTCATTTGAAATGACGTACTTGGACAAATGTCCGGACAGTTAGTGTATACAAACTCTAGTAGACGCACTTTCGGTTCCATGTTATTGAATGAATACGGTTTTCCCCACGCAGTTTCCATCGTCACGTCTTTTGGAAACTCCATTTTATCTTGGCGGTAGTAAGAAAAATAAAAGATGCCTATACCAATGCAAAGTGCAAGTAAACTAAAAAAGCCGATATATAGTTTTTCAATGTGATCCCTCCCACTTTCATCATACATAATCAACGTGCCAATGAGGAGAATGGGACGTGACAATTATTTGAATTTTTTCGTTGTTCTAAATGGCAAATGAAAAACTAAACTAATAGTAATCATGGACAAGGGGGAAGGGCAATGAGAAAAATCGCTTTTTGGACGTTGTTCCTTTATGCAATGTATGCGCTCTTTTTGCGTTTTATTTATTTCAATGGACGGACTCATCCATTCCAGCACAATATAAAGGAACGAGCGCTGATCCTGCGACGTTTTTAACGAAGAAAGAATTAATGCTTGCTGAACAGTTTTCGGAAGTAAAAAACTTTTTATTTTTTTTATCTGTTCCGTATGAGTGGGTCATTTATATTTTTGTGTTGTTGTTTGGTTTGTCAGCCCGTTTTCAACAGTGGGCAGAGGCGACGACGAAACGGAGGTTTATGCAAACGGCGATTTACGTCTTTTGGTTATCGCTTCTTGTACAAGTCGTGACGTTTCCGCTTAGCTATACAAGTTACTACATGGCGAAAATGTACCATATTTCAACCCAAACGTTTTCGAGTTGGATGCGTGATGAACTGATTGATTTTTGGGTGAATTATGCGATCATGGTTGTCATTGTGTATGTATTATATACGCTTATGCAAAAATTCGAAAGCGCTGGTGGGTGTATGCGTGGCTTTGTTCCATTCCGTTTACGCTTTTTTTAACGTTTATTCAGCCAGTTTTTATCGATCCGCTTTATAACGATTTTTATCCATTAAAAAACAAACAGTTAGAAGCAAAAATTTTAGCGTTAGCCGAGAAGGCAAACATTCCAGCCGACCACGTATTTGAAGTGAACATGTCGGAGAAAACGAATGCGTTAAATGCTTATGTAACGGGCATTGGCGGCAATTCGCGCATCGTGTTATGGGACACGACACTTGAGCGGTTAAGCGAAGATGAAATTTTATTTATTATGGCGCATGAAATGGCGCATTACGTCATGAAACATATTTATTGGGGAATTGGGTTATATGTTATTGTGACATTTGTCGGATTGTTGTTGACGAATCGATGGATGAAGCGCATGATGAACGATTTGGGGCACTTTGCCGCATTGGAAAGTGGAATGACCTTGCTTCTTTACCGATGTTTTACTATTGATTTCGCTATTAAGTTTTGCGGCAAGCCCTGCGATGAATGCGATTTCCCGTTATGAAGAGCATGCGGCGGACAAGTATGCGATTGAACTGACGAAAAATAAAGAAGCAGCGATTCTCGACGTTTCAACAGTTGACTCGTTCTAGTTTAAGCCAAGTGCATCCACCTTATCTCGTCAAACTGTTTCGTTACAGCCATCCGACCATTTTAGAACGAATCATCTTTTTAGAAAACAGTAGAAGAAACATCATTTTTTTGAAAAAAATTCATAAAAATACTTTCTTTTCTGAAAATTGTGTTATATAATAAAAACGTCAAAAGGAAAATGTGTATTATAACAAGAAGGGTGGAGAGATATACAGAAGCTCGTACATAGAGAAAAGAGCGTCACAACTTTTTTGGGGGTCATATGCACGGAAACAGAGGGGTTACGATAAAAAAATTAAGGGGGAGAAGGAAATGGCAACATTCGAAGAACGTGTGAAACAATTAGAAGAAAGTTGGCAATTGGATGAACGGTGGAAGGGCATTACGCGCCCGTATAGCGCAGAGGATGTCATTAAGTTGCGCGGTTCGCTTGATATTGAATATACGCTAGCGCGTCGTGGGGCGGAAAAACTTTGGCACTTATTAAATACGGAAGATTACGTACATGCGCTTGGGCGTTAACAGGAAATCAGCGGTGCAACAAGCAAAAGCTGGTTTAAAGGCGATTTATTTAAGCGGTTGGCAAGTGGCGGCAGATGCGAACTTAGCCGGTCATATGTATCCGGACCAAAGCTTATATCCAGCAAACAGCGTGCCGCACGTTGTAAAGCGCATTAATCAAGCGCTTCAACGGGCTGATCAAATTCAATATGTGGAAGGAAAAGAAGATATCGACTATTTCTTGCCGATCGTCGCCGATGCGGAAGCAGGATTTGGCGGCCAATTGAACGTCTTCGAACTGATGAAAGCGATGATTGAAGCAGGAGCAGCAGGCGTCCACTTTGAAGATCAATTGTCTTCAGAGAAAAAATGCGGCCATTTAGGCGGAAAAGTGTTGCTTCCAACGCAAACAGCGATTCGCAACTTAATTGCGGCGCGACTTGCGGCAGATGTCATGGGCGTCCCAACCGTATTAATTGCGCGCACAGACGCGAATGCAGCTGATTTAATTACAAGCGACATCGACCCACGTGATCAACAGTTTATTACAGGTGAGCGTACGCCAGAAGGCTTCTTCCGCACGCGTGCCGGCTTAGACCAAGCGATTGCGCGCGGATTGGCGTATGCACCGTATGCTGATTTAATTTGGTGCGAAACGAGCGAACCGAACTTAGAAGAAGCGCGTCGTTTTGCGGAAGCGATTCATGAAAAATTCCCGGGCAAATTGCTCGCGTACAACTGCTCGCCTTCCTTCAACTGGAAGAAAAAGTTGGACGACGAAACGATCGCAAACTTCCAAGTGGAGCTCGGAAAAATGGGTTACAAATTCCAATTCGTTACGTTGGCTGGTTTCCACGCGCTCAACTACAGTATGTTTATGTTAGCGCACGGCTATCGCGATCGCGGCATGGCGGCTTACTCCGAATTGCAACAAGCGGAGTTTGGAGGCAGAAAAATACGGCTACACGGCTACACGCCATCAACGTGAAGTCGGAACAGGTTACTTTGACGAAGTATCGCTTGTCATCACAGGCGGTCAAGCATCAACTGTGGCGCTAAAAGGTTCGACAGAAGAAGAACAATTTACAGGTGCATAAAATCACATCCCCTCGAAAAAAAACGAGGGGATTTTTTATGAAAATTCCGTATATTTATGGTATAATATTGTCGAAATGTGTATATAAGGGAGGGAGCGGTATGCTCATCGTCGAGCATCTATATTTGACGCGCTATACGATGGGGCTTTTTCCGTTTTTTTACGATAAGCAAATGTGGACGAAGGCGTTAGAGGAAGATGGAGAAATTATCGTCAAACAAAAGCCGATGGAAATTATTGAGCAAAGTTGTTTGTATTATGGCGCAAGTTTAAGAGGAAGAAAAGATGGAGCGAGACATATTATTGGCACTTCGCATAAAGCACCGATTGCAGTTGAACCAACGAACGAAATTTTCTTTTTCCAACGATCTCCCCAATGAATCCTCAATGTGTATGGCTATCGCATTTACATATTCGTCATCATGAGCATGTTCAAGTGGAAAAACGCGCATTACGTTTCAAAACGGAACGATCGTCGAGCTATGTATTTCACATCATTCATTCATCAATCAGCTACATCGCACTGCACAGCTACGGACAAAAATGAACGAGCGCATCGAAGCGCGCGAACGGAAAATGATGTATTTATTATACTTAAGGGAAAAGGAATGGTCGTAACAGTTTTCTCTTTTCCTCTAAACTTGTACAATATAATCATGAGCACGTAGCAAAGGGGTTACTGTATGAGTTTAGAGGAATTAAAACAATGGTTTACGATAAAACATATGCTTGACATGTTAGCGGAATATCGTTCATTTGGCGTGATTCCTGGCATCGTCTTGCCAATGGCGGAAGCATTTTTACCATTTTTGCCGCTCTTCGTGTTTGTCATGGCGAATGCGGCAGCGTTTGGTCTTTGGAAAGGATTTCTTATTTCATGGATTGGGACAAGTGTTGGTTCCGCTTCTCGTGTTCCTCCTTGTTCGAAAAAATCGGGAGGCAGCGCTTTTTCTCTTTTTTACATCGCCACCCGACGATTCGCCGCATGATGCATTGGGTGGAGCGCCGCGGTTTTGGTCCGCTCTTTTTATTGCTTTGTTTTCCGTTTACACCATCGGCAGCGGTCAATGTTGTGGCGGGGTTATCCGGCATTGCGATGCAACAATATATGTTAGCGGTATTGTTTGGAAAAATGGTGATGGTATTTATGATTAGCTTTATCGGTTACGACGTTGTAGCGCTTATTCGTCAGCCGATGCGCACGGTGTTTGTCGCTGTTGTCATTTTTCTTTTATGGTACATCGGAAAAAAAGTCGAGCAACGTTTTGCATTGCACGACGGAAAATAAGAAAGGATGGACAAATATGTCTGTACGTTTCATCATCGGGCGCTCAGGAAGCGGAAAAACGACAATGTGTTTAAAAGAAATGATCGATCAACTCGCACAAAAACCAGATGGCGATCCGATTATTTACCTCGTTCCGAACAAATGACGTTTCAATCGGAGTACGCGTTAATGAAAGGTAGCCTCAAAGGAATGATTCGAGCACAAGTATTAAGTTTCACGCGCCTTGCTTGGCGTATTTTGCAAGAGACAGGCGGCATGAGCCGCCATCATTTAACGCAAACAGGCGTACATATGTTGCTAAGGAAAATTGTTGAACAGCAAAAGAGCAGTTAACGTTGTTTCGGAAAGCGGCGGATAAACGTGGCTTTATTGAACAACTTGAACAAATGTTGACAGAATATAAACGGTATTGTGTGACGCCAGCGACGTTAAAACAAACGGAAGAGCAGCTGCGCCGCCATGCGACCGCAAATGAAACTGTGCTTGCCGATAAATTAAAAGATACAGCGATGATTTTTGAGCAATTTGAACAACAGATGGCGCATCATTACGTCGATTCGGAAGATTATTTACGGTTGCTTGCCGAAAAAATTCGCCATTCTTCTTATATGAAGCGCGCGCGCATTTACATGGACGGCTTTTATGAATTTACGCCGCAAGAATATATGGTCATCGAACAATTATTTATTCATTGCCCGCATGTGACCGTTGCACTCACGTTAGATGCCCCGTATGAGCAACTGCCGGATGATTTGCATGTCTTTCGCAATACGTGGCGGACGTATGCGCAATTGCGCGACATCGCGTTGCAAAATAGGGTACCGATTGAAAAGTAGAACAAATTCGTCACAACGTCCGCCATAAACATGAAGAACTCCGTCATCTTGAAGCGCATTACGATGATCGACCTGTCTGTAAGTGGGAAAAACAAACGGAAGCGATCATCATTGGAGAAGCGACTACACGCCGAGCG